>JAJYKH010000258.1 GCA_021788685.1 Deltaproteobacteria bacterium
CGCAGCAATCGGGCGAAAAGACCATTTCTGGACTAGACCAGACGGCCCACCCACATCCCCAGGAAAACCAGGGCGGCGCCAAGCACGTTGTTGGAAAGGAAATTGGCCGCCGTGGCCAGGGACGCGGCGGCCCTGGCCGAGTTGACCGTCTCCAGGGCAAAGGTCGAGAAGGTGGTGAGGCCGCCCAGGAAGCCGGTCATGAAGAACAATCGCAGGGAAGGGCTCACGAGAGTGGTCCGCTCGCCCAGGGAAAAGGTGAGGCCAATCAGAAAGCAGCCGCTCAGATTCACCAACAGAGTCCCCCAGGGGAACCTGGTCCCGAAGAGATCGGCGGCAAGCAAAGTGACCCCATAGCGGGAGACGGAGCCAAGGCCGCCGCCCACCATCACGAGAATGATCCGGAGGAGGATCGGGTTCAGCGTTTCCATCAGACTTTTTCCGGGCATAAAAAAATCCTACCCTCGGGTTGAGAGTAGGAGTCATCAGCCTCGCGAACGAAGGCGGTTACGGCGAACTCCATCGCCTGGATGGCTCAAGGTATAAATAGGGGTCGGTAAAGTCAACCAAATCTTCTTGACCGGACCTCAGCGTGGCCCACTTTTCCCGACGCCTCCGGTCCGGGTGGGCTACCATGAAAGAAAAGGACCCGATCTTTCGGCTCCGCTTCTCCCTTTGCCAGGCGCTCGCCGATGCCAAGGGGAGGCGGGCCGGGAACCTTCCGCTGTAAGCGATCACAGGCACCGAATCTGCTTCGTCAGCGGCCTGTTCGCGCACCCAAACAGCCTCACAGGCCGCTTTCGCATATCTCCGGCACCTGTAATCGCTTACGGAACTGAGGCAGGAGCCGTCCCGGCGCTCCGATGCCCCTGTGATCGGTTACCTCTCGCTGACAGGAGGAACGCCCCATGGCAGGAGGAATGTGTCCCCATATCTTCGGCGCTTGGTGCCCGCACTTCACGGACAGTTGCAGGGAAGATCAAAGGTCGGCCAAATGCATCCATCTCCCCGCTTTCATGATCGGGGCGGACGAGGCCGAGGCCGTCCAGGAGCTGGAGCGCGCCCGGGAGATGTTCCAGGCCGGAAAGAGAGACAAGGAAAAGGCGGGATGCTGAAGGAGTGGATAATTGATAATGAACAATGGTGATCATTGTCTTTGTCTTTAAGTTTTCATTATCCATTTTCAACAATTATTCATTATCCATTGCCTTTCCCATCGCCTTTTCGAGCGCGTCGTTCAGCTCCTGGAGCTGGTAGGGCTTGGTGATCGCGGCCTTGAAGCCGTAAAGGCGGTAGTCGGCCAGGACCGGCTCGTTGGCGAAGCCGCTCGCCACCACCGCCCGCACCCCTGGATCGGCCCGCCGCAGCTCCTCCATGGTGGCGGCCCCGCCCAGGCCACCCCGGACAGTGAGGTCGAGGACCACCGCGTCAAAGGGGCGGCCGTTTCGCATCGCCCGCCGGTAGAGGCTGAGGGCCTGCTCGCCGGTGGCGGCGGACTCCACCTTGTAGCCCAGGAACTGGAGGATGTCCCCGGCGATCTCCCGGACCGCCGGCTCGTCCTCCAAGAGCAGGACCTTTTTCCCCTCCCCCGGCCTGCTTTCGGCCAAGTCGGCCAAGGATTGGATCTCCGCCCTGCGGCCGGCCGGCAGGTGGATGATCACCGTGGTCCCTCGGTTCATCTCCGACTGCACTTCGATGTGACCGCCGTGGCGGCGGACGATGGAGTAGGCGATGGCGAGCCCCAGGCCGGTGCCTTTTTTGGGGCCCATCTCCTTGGTGCTGAAGTAGGGGTCGAAGATGCGGGGCAGGTGCTCGGGGGCGATCCCCCTCCCGTGATCGGTGACCGCGAGCCGCACGTAACGGCCGGGGTTGAGCTGGCCGCCCGGGGGAATCGCCACGTTTTCGGCGGCGATCTCGATCTGCCCCCCATCGGGCATGGCCTCCCGGGAGTTCTGCACCAGGATTCCGATCAGCTGCCGGAGCTGGGCCGGGTCCGCCTCCACCGGCCGGAGGCCGGGGGCCAGGCTCAGGCCGCTGGCGATGGAGCTGCCGCTCAGGGCGAAGTCCACCGCCTCGGGCAGGAGCTCGGGAAGGTCAACCCGGGTCTTCACCGGTTCGCCGCCTTCCGCGAAGGTGATGAGCCGGTTGCTCAGCTCCCGCGCCCGGAGAGAGATCTTTTCGGCATTGGCGAGCAACCCTTCCGCTTTGCTGCCGGCCTCTACCAGGAACCTGGCGAAGGAGACGTTGCCCAGGACTCCGGTGAGGAGGTTGTTGAAGTCGTGGGCGATGCCTCCGGCCAGGATGCCGATGGATTCGAGCTTGCCCACCTTGGCCCGCTCCTCCTCCAGCTGCTTGCGCTCCCGGATGTCCCGCACGAAGACCAGGCTGGCGGGTTTCCCCTCGTAGGGGACCAGCCCCGCGTTGAATTCCGCGTCGATGGTATCGCCGCCCTTGCGGGTGAGCTGAATTTCATACTTGGACCCGGCCGTCTCGCCGGCCACCTGGCGCTGGTACCGGTCCCGCAGGGCCTCGCACAGCTCAGGGGGCAGGATCCGGTCCACGGGCAGCCCGAGCAGCTCGTCCCGCGTGGAGCCAAGCAGCTCGGCAAGGGCCGGGTTGACGTATTTGAAAACGTTTCCCTGCAGGATGAAGATCCCGTCCGTGGCCCGCTCCACCAGGCTGCGGTGCTTTTCCTCCGATTCCCGCAGCGACTGCTCCGCCTGCTGCCTGTCGAGCACCTCCTGGTGGAGCCGCTCGTTGGCTGCGGCCAGGGCGCGGGTGCGCTCCTGCACCAGCTCCTCCAAGTGGCCCTGGTATTCGGCCAATTTCCGTTCCGCCTGCCTGCGGGCGGTCACGTCCTGGACATGGGCGAGGGAATAGTCGAGGCTCCCGTCCGGCTTTCTCACGCCGCGTACCGCGATCTCGGCATCGACGGGTTTCCCGTCTTTGCGGAGGAACCGCTTGGCCATGGTGTACTCGTCGATCTCCCCGGCGAGCATCCGGGCAAACAGCTCCGCGTTCCGGGGGAGGTCATCGGAGGCGGTCAGCTCGGTCCAGGGCATGGAGAGCAGCTCCTCCCGGGTGTAGCCCAGCATCCGGCAGAGGCGGTCGTTCACCGCGATCCATCGTCCTTCGGAATTTCCGACTGCCGTCCCGATCAACCCCAGCTCGAAATAGCCGCGGAAGCGGGCTTCACTCTCCCGCAGCCCGGCTTCCGCCCTTTTGCGGCGGGTAATGTTGACAGCCAGGGCGAAGATGATTGCGGCCTGGAGGAGCAGCACAAGCAGGGCGGCGTAGATGAGGCCCTTGTACCGGTAATAGAAGGTTTGCGGCTCGTTGACAATGACGCTGCCTCCGGGCAGGCTGGCCCGTGAAATATCGAACCGCTTCAGTTGGTCGTAGTTGAACATGGGGACGTTGGGGCTCTCGGTCACCACCGGAATGGCGCCAGCCGGCTCGCCCCCCAAAATCCGGATTGCCATGCGGGCGGCTGTCTCGCCCTGGAGAATGCCGCTCACCACAATGCCGCCTAGGGCCCCGCTCCGGACAGCGAAGCCCCAGAGAGTGTACACCGGCGCTTTGGCGTGGGCCAGGATGAGGGCCATTCCTTCTTCCGGGGAGAAGACCCGGCCGGTGGGGTCCCGGTAATAGTCGAGGTAGAGAATGATGGTGTCCGGAGGCAGGGCGGCCAGCCGCCGCTCCAGCTCGGCGGCAGGGAGCCCCGCCAGGTCGATCAAATCGAGCCGCTTCGCGAACGCGGGCATCACCTGGAGGAAGTGCTGGTGGTTGATCCTGCCGGTGGTGGTGATGTCGCTCACCACCGCCAGGTGCCGGGCGTGGGAATGGAGTCTGAGGGCGGTTTCGATGGTGGGCCGGAGGTCGATGTCCTCCGCCACCCCGGTGATGTTCTTCTGATTGGCCAACATCTCCGGGTGGAAATCGTTGACCCCGCAGAAGACCACAGGTACCCCCGGTGCGATGATGTGCCGTCGGGAAAGGAAGAACTCGAAGGCGTCGTTGTCGGCCACGATCACCGCATCGAACGGCTGCCGGTGGTCGGTGAACTTCAGCCGATAGAGCTTTTCCAGCAGCGGGTAGAGGGTTGCCGGGTCATGGTGCTGGGCGTCCAGGTACTCGTAGGAGAGCTCGACCGGCAGGTCCGAAGCGGCGAAGCCCTGCTGGATGCCCTTGACGATCTGGTCCGTCCAGGCATACCCCTGGTGGTAGGAATTGAGCACCAGGACGTGCTTTTGCTCCTGGGCGGCGGCCACGGGCGGGCAGACCGGCAGCAGGGCGAAGAGCTGAAAAAAAAGAAGCAGCAGGGCCGCGAAATGGGTCGGGCGCCGGAGCATGCGGGTCCTCGTGGGCGCGATTGCGGGAGGCTCGATTGGCGGCATTGGCGGACGCTCCAATGTACCATTGTTTCGCCCGGCGGGGGAACAAAAACAAGGTAAGCGATCACAGGCACCGGATCTGCTTTGCCAGCGGCCTGCTCGCCTACCCGATCACAGCCTCACGGGCTACGTTGCCGGCACTGCTGCCGGACCGCTAATCGCTAGCATCTCCGGGCCTGTGATCGTT
>JAJYKH010000006.1 GCA_021788685.1 Deltaproteobacteria bacterium
GCACCCCGTTTTTCCTTCAATTCACTGGCGTCACCATCATTAATATTCTGCGCGACCGGGTGCTCCATATGCTGTTCGGCGCCACCCTGCTCCTCCTGTTCCTGGTCCCTGCCTTCAGCCTCTTTTCGATGCGGCAGGTGCAGCCGCTCGCCATCACGCTTTCCCTTTCCACCATTTCACTGATCTTGTTGGTTGTTTCAATCCTCCTGGGCTGCTCCTCCATCTGGCGGGACGTCGAGCGCCGCTACACCGCATCGGTGCTCGGGCTGCCCATTCCACGCGGCTCCTATGTGGTGGGCAAGTTCCTGGGGGTGGTTTCTTTTTTGTTTTTCTGCGGTTTGCTCCTGGGCACGGTGGCCAGCGGGGTCATTGTGATGGCAGGGGCCCAATACCCCTCCCAGCAGCCGATCCTCTGGGCAAATTTCGCAAGCGCCGTTTTTTTCGATTGCTGCAAATACGCCCTCTTGACCGCCGTGGCGCTTCTGCTCTCCTCCCTCAGCACCTCTTTTTTCCTGCCAATCTTTGGCACCATAGCCACTTATCTGGCGGGCACGGCTTCCCAGGAGGTCATGGACTATATCGGCGGCGGCACGCAGGTGATTCCCGTGGCAAAGGCGACTCAATACCTCGCCCGCGGCGCGTACTACTTGCTTCCCAATCTTTCGGCATTTGACCTGAAGGTGTACGCCATCTACTCCCTTCCCCTTTCTCTCACCGGCCTGATGTATACCTTCGGCTACTTTCTTGTCTATACCGCCATCTTGCTCTATCTGGCAGTTTGGGTGTTCCGGGGAAGGGAATTGACTTGAAGCTCAAAGTGGTTTCATTTTTGCTCCTGCTCTCTTGTTACGCAGTGAGCACGGCTCTCATGGCCGACTACATGAGCCGGCGGCCGGTGGCCGTCAAATTAGGTTATACGCCCAGCGCCAAAGTGCTGAAAATCATGAGTGGCGATCAGCGATACGCCATGGCGGAATGGGAGGTTCTCAAAGTCATTTTCTATTTCGGCTCTTTGGTTGAAAAATGGCAGAACCGGATTGCCATCCCTCCAGAATACTACAACATGTTCAAAACCATCGAAACCGCGAGCGAGCTCGATCCCTATAATATGGACGGCTATTACTTTGCCGAGGCGGCCTTCACCTGGGAGGTGGGACACGCTCAGGACGTGAACTATCTGCTCGATCGGGGCATGCGTTATCGCACCTGGGATTACCTCTTGCCTTTTTTTGCCGGGTTCAATGCCTCTTATTTTCTCAAGAGCCCCCAACAGGCAGCGCCCTATTTCCAAAAAGCGGCGGAGCTCTCGGGGAATCCCCTGTTTACGAACTTGGCCGCCCGCTATTTCCAAGAGGCAGACCAGACCGAAGCTGCCATCCGTTTTCTGACCATGATGATCCGCCAAGCCCCTTCCAATAGGGAAAGGCAATTGTACCAAAGAAGGCTTGATGCCTTGCAGGCGATCCGAAGCCTTCAGGAGCGCATCACTGTTTTCCAGAAGAGATACGGCCGAAAGCCACGGTCTCTGCAAGAGCTCGTTGCCACGAAGCTTCTCCCCGGAATCCCCGCCGATCCTTATGGCGGGACATTTTACCTCGACGGCCGAGGCAGGGTAAAAACCACAAGCAAAATGGCGCCGGTCAATAAATCGAAGTGAGAGCACCTTATACAGAGAAGCGGGACGGTCAGCCAGCCAATGCCAGCGATAGAAATCCACAATCTCACCAAGGTCTTCACCGGAAAGAAGAGGGCCTCCCTTGTGGCCTTGCAGGAGCTCGACCTGTCGATTGAGAAGGGAGAGGTCTTCGGTTTCTTGGGTCCCAACGGCGCAGGAAAAAGTACGACCATCAATATCCTGACCGGACAACTCCGGGCCACCTCAGGAGCCGCCCGGATTTTCGGCATCTCGGTGGCCAGCCCCTCGGCACGCACAAACATCGGCTACCTACCAGAAAATCCGGCCTTTTATCATTTCATGACTGCCCGGGAGTACCTGCGCTTCGTCGGCCGGACCTTCCGAATGTCCCCCCAGGAGATTGACCGTGAAACCGAGCGGGTCCTGACCCTGCTCGACCTTACTGCAGCGGCTGACCGTCCGATCAAAGGGTTCAGCAAGGGAATGACCCAGAGGCTGGGGCTGGCTCAAGCTCTGGTGCATGGCCCGGATCTCTACATCCTGGACGAGCCCATGAGCGGCCTTGATCCTATCGGCAGGGCATTGGCGAAAGACATCATTGTTTCCCTGAAAAAGGAAGGCAAGACAGTCTTTTTCAGCACCCATATTACTGCAGATGTGGAAGCGGTGTGCGATCGGGTCGGGATCATCGTCAAGGGACAACTGAGGGCCCTGGATGAGGTGGAGAACATCATGCGCGGAACGGAAAGCTATCTCCTCGAGATAAGGAGCCCTCACGGGGATCTCGAAAGGAAGATAGTGGGCAAGGAGCAGCTCAGCACTATCATTCTCCAGGCCATCCGGCAGGAGTCGACGATCGAGCGCATAGAACCGAAGCGAAAGAGCCTTGAGAAATTCTTCCTGGAGACTGTCAACAACTCCGATGCGACCAGTGGGCCAGCCCTATAAAATCGCTTTCCTCCTTTTTCTCGTGCTCGGTATCTATTATCCTGCCATTTTCGGGGGCGTCAACTCCGTCGATGATTGGAGAATGCTTATTGGTCTTGATAATTGCAACCATTTTTCCTTGAAAGATCTCTTTTCGCCCACAACGACTTTCTATTACCGCCCGCTCCTGATGGCCTCCTTCTTTTTCGATAAATATGCATGGGGGCTGGAGCCGAGCTTCATGCATCTGGAAAACGTCATTCTTCATGCCGCAAACACCGTCCTTGTCTTCGCCATTGCCACAGCCATTTGCAAAAAATCTAACAAAGGCGCGCCAGCATTCCCTTTGCTTGCAGCAGTTATTTTTGCAATCCACCCGATCAACACCGAATCCGTCGACTGGATTTCTGGAAGGACCGATCTGCTCGGATCATTCTTCATCCTTGCGGCCACGCTGGCCCTTATCAAGGGGGTGGCCAAACAGCGCCTTTCCCTGGTCGGATTGGCTTCTTTCTTGACGCTGCTCGCCATCATATCAAAAGAAGTCATGCTCTTTTTCGTGCCGGCGGGATGTCTCCTCATCTATTGCTTGCCCTACATTGAAAATCACGCAATTCCCGGAAAACAAACAGGCAAGCTTCTCGTGCTCTATACCCTGCCTTTTCTAATCGGCATTCTGTGCTATATGATTTTCCGGTTAGCATTACATGGAGGCAATGATACCGGCTTCAGGTTTTTAGCCTATCAACTGCATCGAAATGGTATATATTTATTTAGCAATTCCCTAAAGGTTTTTGGCTTTTATACCAAGAAATTATTCATCCCGGTTCCTCTAAATTTTTCTATCACAACCATCAATAATGGTTATATCTTTCTTGGGCTTTTGGCAGGCATTCTCATGTTTTTCTTAACAGTGAGAATCAAGAAGGGCACACCTGTTTCATTTTTTTTTATCATTGCGCTTTACCTCATAACCCCGGCAGTTATCATCGCCCTCATGAGCGTTGCCTGGACTCCGGTGGCAGAAAGGTATGTCTACTTGCCCTCGGCCTTTTTTTCCATTGCCTTGGCTGGATTCTTTTTCTCGATCGTTCGGGACAAGAAAAGGATTCTTTCTGGTGTAATATTGGCAGGAATTCTATTGGCCGCCGCGACGGTTACCGCCAAGCGCAATATTCTCTGGCAAAGCAATGAAGCCCTTTATCGGGATTCCCTTCGAAAATCTCCTGATTTCCTCAGTTTGCGAAACGAATTGGCAATCGCCTTGATCGAAAAAGGGGATGACTCGGCTGCGGAAGACCAGCTCGAAACCGCTATCCATCGCCAAGATCCGCACCGAAAAAATCCCCTTCTCTATATTAATCTCGCGCGAATAAAAGTGAAGGAGAAAAAATTTGCAGAGGCTCGTGGAATTCTGTTTGCGTCCATGGACTCACGGGAAAATGCCGATCCTGAGGTATTAAAGATGCTGGCCAGCGTGGATGAGGAGAGAATCCTCGCCGCCGACTACCCGGACGAAGAACGAGAGAAGGATATCCTCTCTGAGCTGATCACGACCTATGACGCAATTTATAAAAAAACCAAGAACCCCAAGGACTTATATAGGAATGGCCAATTATCCCTTGCTCTCGGCAATTCCCAAAAAGCCTTACAATATTTTACCCAGGCTTACCAAGAGGCACCGGCAGGAAGCTATTACAAAGGCCCAGCCCTGAAACTTTCCCAAAAACTCTCCGGGGCCCCATGACGGCTTACCTTAGGCTTCTTCGTCCCAAGCAATGGCTCAAAAACTTGATGCTGCTTTTCCCGCCGCTCTTTGGCGGGGTGCTCTTCACGCCGAGGGTCCTGCACAACCTTGCCATCCCCTTGCTGGCCTTCTGCCTGGCCTCCAGCGCCAACTACGCTATCAATGATGTGCTGGACGAGGAAAAGGATGCCTGTCACCCCACCAAAAAAAATCGCCCAATCCCCTCCGGCGCAATTCACATCCGAGCTGCTCTTTCGCTAGGCGTCTGTCTTTTCACCATGGCTGCGGTATTGGGTTTTCTCGTTTCCCTGCCCTTTCTTTTTACTCTGCTGTGCTATCTGCTCCTTTCCTCTGTCTACAGCTTCAAGCTCAAGGACCTCCCCGTGGTGGACATCTTCTGCGTCTCCGCTGGCTTTCTCTTGCGCCTGCAAGCCGGCGGCTTCGCTTTTCACACCCCTATCTCCGACTGGCTTTTTTTGAGCGTGTTTCTGCTCTCAATCTTCCTGAGCCTCGGGAAGCGCATAGCAGAAAAAAAGCTGCTCCAGCGGGACTACGCCCGCCACCGCCCAGTGCTGCAGGAGTATCCATTGGACTTTCTCCAGGGCACCATGTACATGACCGGCGGCACCGTGCTGGTCACCTATTCCCTTTATGTGATCGCACACCCAGGCATGCTCTATACCATTCCGCTCTGCTGCTTTGGGTTGTTTTGGTACGTTTTCAGAGTTGTGAAAGGTGAAAATGGCGACCCAACCGAGGCGTTGCTTCGCGACAAGGTGTTATTGGCCGTAAGTCTTCTGTGGTGGCTGACAATCAGTTATTCTCTTTATTATCGATAATGAACCCTCCTCCGCTCTTGAACAACGCGCTCCTCACGCGAAACACCCTGATCAACATTGTCGGCCAAAGTGTTCCTTTCGCTATCGCCATCTTTGCCATCCCGTTGATAATACAAAAAGCAGGGGCAGATCGTTTTGGGATTCTGACACTGATATGGTTGCTCGTCGGCTATTTCGGTCTATTTGATTTCGGACTGGGCCGTGCTGTGACCCAAAAAATGTCAAGTGCTCTAGCCGTTGGGGAAAATCGTGATATCCCGGAGATCCTTTCCTCTGCCCTTTGCCTCACCGCAACACTAGGCGTTGGCGCGGCCGTTTTACTCTTTTTCAGTTCCTCGGCGCTTGCGCAGATACTGAAGATTCCCCATGAATTGCACGACGAAACTATTTTAGCGTTCGAGATTATGGCTTTTTCCTTGCCGGTAGTCCTCAGCACGACCTGCCTTCAGGGTTATTTTGAGGCAATGCAGCGCTTTGATATCATCAATTTAGTAAAGGCGATCCTTGGTAGCGTTACATTGGTGGCCCCCCTCTTAACCCTGCCATTTTCTCCTAGTCTTATTCCAATTGCGGTAGCATTGGTCCTTGGAAGAATTACGGTCTTTGTGGTATTTTTCTTCCTCTGCCGAAGGTCAATTCCTACCTTGCTTCACGTGTCTAGGCCTCCCCTCTCTACCATTAAAGATCTGTTCAAGTTTGGTGGCTGGATGACTGTCAGCAACATTATTGGGCCTCTTATGGTTTATCTCGATCGCTTCTTGATCGGCTCCATGATTTCCATGGCAGCAGTCGCTTATTATGCTACTCCTTACGAGGTCGTAACAAAAATTTCGATAATCCCGTTTTCTGTAGTTGGTGTGCTATTTCCCGCATTTGCAATGAGCTATTGCCAAGGAAATAATGATTACATGGTGCGCCTCCTCGACCGATGGCAACGCTATCTTTTTCTAGGGCTTTTTCCCATTGCCTTGGTCATAATAGCTTTCGCCCGCGAGGGGCTGAGACTCTGGGTTGGCAAGGAATTTGCCGTTAATAGCGCATTAACAATGCAACTTCTTATGTTTGGCGTATTCATTAACAGCCTAGCCCTCATCCCGTATACCCTGATTCAGGCTGTTGGGCGCCCCGACCTGACTGCAAAGCTTCACCTTTTGGAACTGCCCCTTTATTTAGCACTACTGCTATGGCTTTTGAAACGGCATGGAATTGAAGGAGCGGCGCTTGCCTGGGTTTTAAGGATCATCCTTGACACTGTTGCCCTATTTTATTTGATGAATAAAAAAATTCTCCCAGAGATGCGAGGAACTATAGAAAAATTAACCCTGGCCGTATTTGCATCATGCCTCCTTGCCTATTTGCCAACCTGCTCTTCCCAATTAATACTGAAAATTTTGTCCGCCAGCCTTGCTCTCGTGCTGTTCCTCTGGGGTGGCTGGTCTCTCCTCCTTAAGACCGAGGAAAAACAAAAGGTAAGATGTTATTTAGCGGGTTCCAAGGCAGAATGAAAAACCTCCTTCGGAAAATTTTTTTCAAAATCAGGCGTATCTTATCAACAGAAAGTGTTCTCATTTTTCCAGAATCGAGGCTGGCTCATCGTTACTGCGTTGGCAAAGGCATTGAGATAGGTGGCTCTGCCCACAATCCCTTCGGCCTCGACACTCTTAATATCGATCGTTTTGATTCTACGAATACAAGTTTTAAAAGAGCCGAAAAACGCCTCTGCGGCAGATCTCTGCCAGTTGATATCGTGTCCGCAGGCGACTGCTTGCCCTTGGCTGATGAAAGCCAGGACTTCGTAGTGAATTCCCACGTGATCGAGCATTTCGCAGATCCAATCCGGACGCTTATGGAATGGGACCGGGTCGTCAAGCCGATGGGCATTCTATTCATGATCGTCCCCCACAAGGAGAGAACCTTTGATGCCGTTAGGGAACGCACCACTCTCGCTCACTTGATCGATGATTTCTACACCAACGCCAAAGGACCAGCCGAGGATGAGCATGGTCATTATCACGTGTGGATAACTGAGGATTTTTTAGAACTTATTAATTATATGATATCCGAGCTAAAAATGGGGTGGATTTTACTCAAGGTCGAAGATAGAGATGATAAAGTTGGCAATGGTTTTTTAATCGTAATTAGAAAAATTAAAAGTAGAACAGATCGCTCGTTAACGAAAGTATAAAATTACACTGTGAAAATGGCTACCATGGTGCACCAAAAGGAAATCGCAGCAGTTGTGGTTTTATATCATCCAGATGATACTGTTCTCAACAATATTAACACCTATATATATCAGGTAGATGTCATTTTTGTAATCGATAATACGGGATTGAAATTTACCAATGCGGATTTAATATCAAAAATTAAAAATATGAAGAAAATTTTTTACATTCCCAATAACGAGAATCTCGGCATAGCCAAAGCATTAAATATCGGCGCAGCATATGCAATTAAGTCAGGATATAATTTCTTATTAACCATGGACCAAGATAGCAGGGCAACTCCAACGATGGTTGCCGATTTAATCAATTGTAGGGCAATGAGAGACCATGCAACACTCGGCATACTCTCTCCATTCCATTCGACCATAGCCACCCCCACCCCCCCCATAGATCGCAAACATCAGCAGGTTTTAACTGCGTGGACATCAGGAAGCCTCTTAAATCTTAAAGCCTACCGGAGAACGGGGCCATTCAACGAGTCGCTTTTTATTGATTTTGTGGATCACGAGTATTGCCTCCGCCTGAATTTGGCAGGCTACAAGATATTCAAGGTGAATAAAGCAGTCCTGCATCACGAAATTGGCAACCAGAGGCGCCATAAATTATTATGGATTTCTCCGGTTTCATCGAATCACTCTGCGCTTAGGCGCTACTACATAACCAGGAATCGTTTCTACCTTGCCTCTCGGTTCAAAAATGATTTTCCTTCTTTCTTTAGAAAGGACTTCGTCACCTTTCTGAAGGAATTAGTAGTCATTTTTCTTTTCGAGAGAAAAAAGATTGATAAATATAAGATGATCTTTTACGGATTCTGTGATTACAGAAAAGGAATATTGGGCAAATTTCAACAACAATAAGCACATTGAAATCTATGCCTTTAACCTCTTTTATCATTATTAATTGGAACGGAAAGGAATTATTACCATCATGTATTGATGCTATTTTGCGACAATCGGACCAATCTTTCGAGATAATCGTAGTTGACAACGGTTCCACCGATTGTTCGGCTACTTTGGTCAGAGAATCCTATCCGCAAGTGATCCTAATTTCTTTAGCTCGGAACCTTGGCTTTACCGGCGGGAACATCGAAGGGCTCCGCCGCGCAACAGGGAAGTATGTGACACTGGTCAACAACGATGCCATTCTTTCTCGCAACTGGTTGCATCTCATGGTGGATGCGCTAGAGTCGGATGAGGCCGTCGGCCTCTGCTCCTCCTGCATCACCATTGCCGGGACCAACCTAATCGACAGCGCTGGTGAAATTTTTACCACCGCCTTCAGCGGGACCAAAGTCGGTGAACTGCACAATATGACGGAATTCGACAAGCGCCGCTATGTACCTGGCGCCTGTGCAGCAGCGGTGATCTACAAACGGGAGATGCTCGACGATATCGGCTTCCTAGACGATGATTTTTTTCTCAATCATGAGGATACCGATCTCAACCTCCGCGCTTGGCTAGCGGGATGGAAATGCCTTTACGTTCCGGAGGCAGTAGTGGAGCACCGCGTTAGTACCACCATTGGCAAAATGAGCGAGATCTCCGTCTACTATTTTGCCCGGAACAGTCTGTGGGTTTGGATAAAGAACACTCCAACTTATTTTTTATTCCGTTTTTTCCATCACCGCATTGCTTACGAGCTAGCATCTTTTCTCTTTTTCTGCTTCATCGCGCGACGCTGGCGTCCTTTCCTGAGGGGAAAATACCATTCGCTGAAGGGGGTCCCCCGCATGCTTCTCAAGCGCAAAAGCATCCAAAAGAATATCCGGTTAACCAGAAAAGAGATTCGCCAGGGGTTAATTCCTCTCGGGGCATACCTGCGGGAACGCCTCGCGCTTCTTGATCGGAGTGAAATTGCGAAACAATAAGCCCCTGAAGCTCTCTTTATCTCATGCTTAAATTTCTTGACAGGACTGTGGGGCGATTTGCGATCACCTTCATTTCTTGCCCGGCAACGCCGCGTGCGAACCAGTTAGCCACCCTCCTTCTCATCCGCCCTGGCGGCATCGGCGATGCGGTTCTCTTGGCGCCAGCCATCATTGGGCTCAAGAAAAAATTTCCCGAGGCGACGATCACCATCCTGGCGGAGAAGCGCAACGCCGGGGTTTTTGCCTTGATCCTCGGCGTGGACCGGCTCCTGCGCTACGACGTGCCGGGCGAATTCCTGGCCGCCCTCCGCCTCCACCCCGATCTGGTCATCGACACCGAGCAGTACCACCGGCTCTCTGCAGTCGTGGCCCGGATGACCGGCGCTGGCACCTGCATCGGCTTCGGCCCCAACGAACGGGCCCGCCTCTTTCATCATGCCGTCCCTTATTCCCACGATGACTATGAGGTGGAGAGCTTTTTTCATCTTCTGGAACCCTTGGGGATCGGGCCGTCCCCGCTGGCGCCTCTATTTCTCTCGGTACCGACCCAGGCCCAAGGGCGGGCCGCGGAGCTCCTCTCTGCTCTGGAGGACCGGCCTTTGGTTACCCTCTTCCCCGGCGCCAGCATTCCGGAACGGCGCTGGGGGAGTGAGCGGTTCGCGCAGGTCGCAGCCCGCTTTGCCCAGAGGGGTTTCGGAATCGTGGTGATCGGCGGCAGGGAGGATGCCGAAAGCGGGGCGGCCATCGCCCAGGCCGCCTCCGGCCTCAGTCTCGCCGGCCGCACCACCCTCGCCGAAACCGCGGCCATCCTCAGCCGGTCGGCCTTGCTCGTGAGCGGCGACTCCGGGGTCCTCCACCTGGCCGTTGGGCTCGGCATCCCGACGGTCTCCCTCTTCGGCCCCGGCATTGCCGCCAAGTGGGCTCCGCGCGGCCCGAAGCACATCATCATCAACAAGCATCTTCCCTGTTCCCCCTGCACGAAATTCGGGTATACCCCCAAATGCCCGCGAAACGGCGAATGCCTAGCCCGAATCAGCGTCGAGGAGGTCCTGGCCGCGTCCTTGGCTCTCCTTCCCGAAATCAACTGAAGCCCCTGCTTTTCCCCCCTTTTTCTCGCCGCCTATTTCCAAAAACCGGCAATATAGTATAATGTCCGGCCACGTGGCCGGGGCTTGTCAGCTCCGATCCTTCCTTCGCAACCTCACTTATCGAGGCTTCCCATGCTCGCACGCATTCAGGTCGGCCTCAAGCCGGCCTTTTCCGACTCGTTTGGCGAGAAAATCAAAAAACGTATCACCGGCGACCTCCACCTGCCGGTTGCCGAGGTGCGGACCCTGAAGGTTTTCACCGTTGATGCCGGCATCACCCCGGAGGAGTTGGAAGCCGCGGCCAAGGGGCCGTACTGCGACCCGGTCATTCAGGATTATTCCCTGGGCACCCTGGCCCTCGACTGGAACTGGTCGTTCGACTGGCTGATCGAGGTGGGCTTCCGGCCCGGGGTTACCGACAACGAGGGCCGCACCGCCGCCCAGGCGCTCGAATACCTCCTCGGCCGCAAGCTCGCCCGGGGTGAGGCGGTCTACACCTCCACCCAGTTTCTCATCTCCGGGAAGCTCTCCCGCGAGCAGGCGGAAATCATCGCCAGCAAGCTCCTCGCCAACGAGCTCATCCAGCGGTTCACCATCGTAAGCCGGGAGGAGCTCGATGCGGCGGGCGGGATCAAGCCGTACGCCCCCAAGGTGACCGGCGAGAGCCGCGGCCGGGTGGCGGAGGTCGAGCTCGACGTCTCCGACAAGGAGCTCATCCACATCAGCCGGGAAGGGGTGCTGGCGCTGTCGCTCGACGAGATGAAGCTCATCCGCGACTATTTCGCTAGGGGGGAGGTGCAGGCCGCCCGGAAAAAAATGGGCCTCTCCGCCCGGGTCACCGACGTGGAGCTGGAAATGCTCGCCCAGACCTGGTCCGAGCACTGCAAGCACAAAATCTTCTCCGGCGACATCCATTACGAGAATGTCTCCGAGGGCTCCAAGACGGTCATCCACAGCCTGTTCGACTCCTACATCAGGAAGAGCACCAACGAGATCCGGGCCCGGATGGGGGCGGGGGACTGGTGCCTGTCGGTCTTCAAGGACAACGCCGGAGTGGTGCGCTGGAATCCCGAGTGGAGCCTCGTCATCAAGGTGGAGACCCACAACAGCCCCTCGGCCCTCGACCCGTATGGCGGGGCGCTCACCGGCATCGTGGGCGTCAACCGGGACCCCTTCGGCACCGGCATGGGGGCGAAGCTGGTCTGCAACACGGACGTCTTCTGCTTCGCCTCCCCCTTCTACGATAAGCCGCTCCCGGCCCGGCTCCTTCATCCCAAGCGCATCTTCGAAGGGGTGCGGGAAGGGGTCGAGCACGGCGGCAACAAGAGCGGCATCCCCACGGTGAACGGGTCGCTTGTGTTCGATGAGCGGTTCGCCGGCAAGCCGCTGGTCTTCTGCGGCACGGTGGGGATCATGCCCGCCACCGTAAACGGCCAGCCCTCGGAGCGTAAGAAGGCGCAGGTGGGCGACCTCATCGTCATGACCGGCGGCCGCATCGGCAAGGACGGTATCCACGGGGCGACTTTCTCCTCGGAGGAGCTGCATGAGGGCTCGCCCGCCACCGCGGTCCAGATCGGCGACCCCATCACCCAGAAGAAGATGTTCGACTGTCTGCTCAAGGCCCGCGACCGGGGGCTTTACCACTGCATCACCGACAACGGCGCGGGCGGCCTCTCCTCGTCGGTGGGCGAGATGTCCCAGGACACCGGCGGCTTCGAGCTGCATCTCGACCGGGCGCCCTTGAAATACGCCGGGCTCCAGCCCTGGGAGATCTTCGTCTCCGAGGCCCAGGAGCGGATGACCCTGGCCGTCGCCCCCGACAAGATCGACGAGCTTCTGGCCCTCTGCGCCAAGATGGACGTGGAGGCGACCGTGCTCGGGACCTTCACCGACTCGGGCAAGATCCACATCCTTTACGAGGGGCGGACCATTGCCTACCTGGACATGGATTTCGTCCACGAGGGACTGCCCGCCATGCAGATGGTGGCCAAGTGGGAGCCGCCGGTCCACCCGGAGCCCGCGCTCCCCGCCGAGCCTGATCTGGGTCGGACGCTCAAGACCCTGCTCGGCCGCCTCAACATCTGCAGCAAGGAGTACGTGGTGCGCCAGTACGACCACGAAGTGCAGGGCGGCTCGGTGGTGAAGCCCCTCACCGGGGCGGCGAACGACGGGCCGTCCGACGCGGCGGTGGTGCGGCCGGTGCTCGGCTCCTTCGAAGGGGCGGTGATCTCCCACGGCATCTGCCCCCGCTACTCCGATATCGATACCTTTCACATGGTGGCCTGCGCTCTCGACGAGGCGGTGCGGAACGCCCTCGCGGTGGGGGCCGGGCTCGAGCTCATGGCCGGGCTCGACAACTTCTGCTGGTGCGACCCCATCCTTTCGGAAAAGACCCCGGACGGCCCTTACAAGCTCGCCCAGCTGGTGCGGGCGAACGAGGCCCTCTACCGCTACACCACCGCCTACGGGGTGCCCTGCATTTCGGGCAAGGACTCCATGAAGAACGACTACATCGTGGGCGGCACCAAGATCTCCATTCCCCCGACGCTGCTCTTTACGGTGATGGCCAAAATCGACGACGTGCGGCGGGCGGTGACCATGGACGCGAAAAGAGCCGGGGACCTGGTTTACGTCCTCGGCACCACCTATCCCGAGCTGGGCGGCTCCGAGTACTTCGACCAGCTCGGGGCGGTGGGCAACTCCGTGCCCCGGGTGCGGGCGGAAGAGGCCCTGCCCCGGTACCGGGCCCTGGAGCAGGCCATCAAGGAAGGGCTGGTCGCCTCCTGCCACGACTGCTCGGACGGCGGCCTGGGGGTGACCCTGGCCGAAACCGCCTTCGCCGGGGGCCTAGGCCTCGCGGTCGACCTGCGGCGAGTCCCCGCGGAGGGGATCGGCCGGGACGACCTCCTCCTTTTTGCCGAGTCCCAGAGCCGCTTCGTGGTGACCGTGCGGCCGGAGGAGGCCGCCCGTTTCGAGGCAGTCATGGGGGCCACCGGCTGGGCCCGGGTGGGAAAGGTCACGGTCGAGCCGGTGCTCGCGCTCACCGGTCTGGGCGGCGCCTCGGTGGTGAGCGAGCCCCTGGCCGGGCTGAAAGCGGCTTGGCAGAAGACCCTGGCCTTTTAACCAGTTCCCTGAGGGAGAGGGGACGACGGCGGAGATTGGGCAGGTTTGCGGTCGAGCACGAGCGCCCCATGAGGCCAAGAGAAGAAATGAGCTCCGAAAAAGATTGCCTCATCAAGGACATCCGGGAGAACCAGCAGGTCGAGGGGGTTTTCCTGGTGAAGGAAGTGGGGCGGGCCGAGACCCGGAACGGCAATCCCTACCTGAACCTGGTCCTGGCGGACCGGAGCGGGGAGATGGCCGGCCGGGTCTGGGAGGATGCCGACCGCTGGCTGCCCGCCTGCCCGGCGGGGGGGATCGTCCGGGTCAACGGGCTCGCCCAGTCGTTCAAGGGGGTGTTGCAGCTCAAGATCGGCACGGTGGCCGCGGTCCCGGAAGGGGAGGCCGACCTCGCCCGGTTCGTGCCGGCCGCCCCTGGCAACCACCAGGCCATGGCCGCCGAGGTGCTCAAGATCGCCAAGGGGGTGGCCGACCCCTATCTGCGGGAGCTGCTCCTCGCCTTTTTCCGGGACCGCAAGTTTTTCGCCGCGTACAAGACGGCCCCGGCTGCCAAGAATATGCACCACGCCTACCTGGGCGGCCTGCTGGAGCACAGCCTGGGGGTGGCCCGCTTGGCGGCCAAGGTGGCCGATCTTTACCCCGACATCGACAGCTCGCTCCTGCTCGCGGGCGCTTTGCTTCACGACGTGGGCAAGGTGGAGGAATTCTCCTTCGCCGCCTACCCTTTCGACTACACCGACAGCGGCCGCCTGGTGGGCCACCACGTGCTCGGGGTGGAGCTGGTCCAGGCCCGGATTGCCGGGATCCCCGGCTTTCCCCGGGAGCTCGCCGTCCGCCTCAAGCATCTCATCCTGAGCCACCACGGCCGCCCCGAATTCGGGCCAGCCGTTCCCATGATGCTCGAGGCCTTCATTCTCAACTTCCTCGACGATCTCGACGCCAAGGTCAACTACCTCCGGCGGCTGGGCAGCCAGACCCAGGCGTCCGGCTACCAGTGGACCGATTACCAGCGGACCCTGGAGCGGTTCCTGTACGTCTTGGGCCGGCCTGAGTCAAACCATGGGGAAGAGGGCGGAGAGCCCGCGATCGATCCTCGCCAGCAGAACCTGTGGCAGCCCTGAATCCGTGAGCATTGGCCCGTGCGCCAGATCCGCGAAGGCGACCGCGACCGTTTGTTAGAGTGGGCTCTATCGGGTGGTTGCCGACAAAGGAGATGGCGTGCGGACGGACGTCCCGAAGGCGATGGGTGAAGTCATGGTTCGGCCGCAGTATGCGCTATGAGTCATCAATGCAATGAGATCGGTCCAACGAGCTCAGCCCGTCGTCATGGATTCAGGGCAGCTCTAGCCGGGGAAACCGCCGCCTTCCGCACCCTCATCGGCCAGGAAAAGGCCAAGGAGATGCTGCGGCGCGCCGGGAGCGGCGGCCGCTTGAGCCACGCCTATCTCTTCCGGGGCCCGGCCGGAGTAGGGAAGAAGCGGGCGGCCCTCGCCTTCGCCGCCGCCCTCAACTGCCTCAATCCCGAAGGCGGAGACGCCTGCGGGACGTGCGCTTCCTGCCGGAAGCTCGCAGCCGGAAGCCACCCCGATTTTACCGCGGTGCTTCCCGAGGGGGCGGCCATCAAGATCGGCCAGATCCGGGCCCTCAAGCAGGCCCTCGGCTTTCCGCCTTTGGAGGCCCGCTGCCGGGTGGTGCTCCTGGCCGAGGTCCACACCATGCGCCGGGAGGCGGCCAACAGCCTGCTCAAGACCCTGGAGGAGCCGCCGGCCGATACGCTCCTCATCCTCACCGGCGACGAGGCGAGTGCCATCCTCCCCACCATCGTCTCCCGCTGCCAGGTGGTCCCCTTTTTCCCCCTCCCGTACCAGGAGGTGGCCGCCGTCCTGGAAAAAGAGGGGACCCCCCCGGCGGAGGCCGCGGCCCTGGCCACCGCGGCGGAAGGCAGTCTGGGCCGGGCCCGGCTGCTGGCGGCCAAGGAGCTGCTTGCTTTCCGGCGGGAGATCATCGCCACCTTGCTCCCCCTTGCCCCCGAGGACCCGAGGGCGGTGCCCGCCGTGCTCGCCCTGGCCGAGCGCGCCGCGGGCCTCAAGGAGAACCTCCCCGAGCTGCTGGCCCTGCTGAAGATCTGGCTCCGGGACCTGGTCCTGCTCGCCGGCGGCATGGACCCATCGCAGGCGGCAAGCCGCGATCTCGCCGACCTTCTCCCGGCCGCCGCCCGCCGTTGGCCGCCCGAGCAGCTCCTCGCCCGTCTCGACCGGATC
Source organism: Deltaproteobacteria bacterium (assembly GCA_021788685.1). Lineage (GTDB taxonomy): Bacteria > Desulfobacterota > Desulfobulbia > Desulfobulbales > UBA5123 > JAJYKH01. Next base: position 15,711 of record JAJYKH010000006.1, read on the forward strand.
ACGGAGGCCGGCCGCCATCTCCACCGGAACTGCAACCGGGCCGCGGTTTGCGAAGTGCTTTTCTTCAGCCTCCTTTAATGGTATGGTTACCGTTGGCTCTGATGCCATCGTAAAGCAAGCGCCCCTCGGGATTCCTGGCAATCAAGCCATCCTCCGTATTATGACCGAAGCCGAACGAATCGAAGAGCAGGCCCCGGAGCCGGCCCCTGCCCCCGAGCCCTGCAAGTGCTACCGGATCCAGTTCCGGGAGCAGGGACAGGTCTGCTCTGCCCTCACCACCCTGCGGGACCTCAAGCCTGGGGAAGCGGTCATGGTTCAGACCGAGCACGGCCTGGAGCCCGCCCTGGTCAGCGGCGCGGGCGCTTGGCACCTGCCGGCCGCGGGCAAGGGAGGGCAGGAGGGCGGTCCCTGTCAGATCATCAGGCGGGCTTCGGCGGACGAGATCGGCAAGTACGAGCGGCTCATCGAGCGGGAAAAGGAGGCGTTTCATTTCTGCCGCCAGCTCATCGAGAAGCACCAGCTGATCATGAAGCTCATCCGGGTGGAGCGCTTCTTCAACGGCAGCAAGATCATCTTCTATTTCACCGCCGAGAACCGGGTGGACTTCCGCAACCTGGTGAAGGACCTGGTGCAGGAATTCCGCACCCGGGTGGAGATGCGCCAGGTCGGCGTCCGCCACGAAACCAAGCTCATCGGCGGCCTGGGCTGCTGTGGCCGTGAGCTGTGCTGCGCCTCCCACATCCGCAACTTCGCCCCGGTTTCCATCAAGATGGCCAAGGAGCAGGACGTGCCCCTCAACCCGTCCAAGATCTCCGGCATCTGCAACCGGCTGCTCTGCTGCCTGACGTACGAATACCAAGCGTATCACCAGATCAAGAAGCACATGCCCAAGGTGGGCAAGACCATCCGGATCGGCGACAAAGTGCTCAAGGTGATCGGCTGCAATACCCTGGAAGAGACCCTTACCGTGCTCGACCCCGACAATCCGCAGGAGCCGCGGGTGCTTGGCCGCAACGAATGGGAGGGCGCCAAGCCCCAACCCAAGCCGTCATCAGCCAATCCTAAGAAATGAAAGCCGGCAGCGGCACCGGTCCGGGCTTCCGGCCGGATCCGCGGAGCCGAGCATCACCGGGGGGAACCACGGTCTTTTCGCCTGCTGTCATCGGTTACCAGAATGAGCCTCTACCTCACCACCCCCATTTTCTACGTCAACGCCCAGCCCCATCTGGGCCATGCCTATACCGCCGTGGTGGCCGATGCGGTCAGCCGTTTCCACCGCCTGGCCGGCGAGGATGTCTACTTCCAGACCGGAACCGACGAGCACGGCGACAAGGTAGTGCAGGCCGCCGCCGCGGCCGGGCTCTCCCCCAAGGAATACGCCGACCGGATCAGCGGCCAGTTCAGGGCCGCCTGGCCGCCGCTCGCCATCGAGCCGGACCGGTTCATCCGCACCACCGATCCCGAGCACATCCGCACCGTCCAGGCCATTCTCCAGCAGGTCTACGACCGCGGCGACATCTACTTCAGCGATTACGCCGGCCTCTACTGCCAGGGCTGCGAACGCTTTCTCACTGAAAAGGAGCTGGTGGACGGCCTCTGCCCGGACCACCGGCAGCCACCCGTGCCGGTGAGCGAGCAGAACTATTTCTTCCGGATGGGCAAGTACCAGCAGTGGCTCATCGACCACATCGAGAGCCACCCCGGGTTCATCTCCCCGGAGCGCTACCGCAACGAGGTGCTCTCCTTCCTGCGGGAGCCCCTGGAAGACCTCTGCATCTCCCGGCCCACGAGCCGTCTCACCTGGGGCATTCCGCTGCCCTTCGACAACCGGTTCGTCACCTATGTCTGGTTCGATGCGCTGATCAACTACCTCACCGGCATCGGCTACCCGGCCGCTGCCGATTTCGGAGCCTGCTGGGCCGCGGCCGAGCACATCATCGCCAAGGACATCCTCAAGCCCCACGCCATCTACTGGCCCACCATGCTCAAGGCCATGGGGCTCGGGCCCTACCGGCGGCTGCACGTTCACGGCTACTGGAACATGAACGACGCCAAGATGTCCAAGAGCCTCGGGAATGTCGTCCGGCCCACCGACCTGGCCGCGGAATACGGGGCGGACACGGTGCGCTACTTCCTGCTCCGGGAGATGGCCTTCGGGGTGGATGCCTCCTTTTCCATCGACGCGCTCATCGCCCGCCGGAACTCCGACCTGGCGAACGACCTGGGGAACCTGTTCAGCCGCTCCCTCACCATGGCGGGCAAGTTCGCGGGGAACAGGGTCCCGGCCCCCGGCACTCCGGCCGAGGCGGACCGGGAGCTCGCCCAGGCGGCCACCGCCATGGCGGAGGAATTCAGCCGCCAGATAGAGCAGTTCGCGTTCCACCGCGCCCTGCAGGCGGTCTGGGAGGTGGTGGGCCTCGCCAACCGGTACATCGTGGCCAACGCCCCCTGGGAGCTGGCCAAGGAGCCGGCCCAGGCGGAGCGGCTGGCCACCGTGCTCTACCACCTGCTCGAAGCGTTGCGGCTGCTCACCGTGGTCCTCCAGCCGATCATGCCCGCGACCGCCGGCAAAATGGCCGCGGCCCTGGGTGTCACCCTTCCCGCCGATTTTCAAGGGCAGGCGCGGTGGGGGCTGCTGGCCCCCGGGACAGCGCTGTCGCCGGTAGAGCCCCTGTTCCCCCGGCTGGAGAAGGGGACGGCTCCCGCGGCCCCGCCCCAGCCCAAGCCAACCTCCGCTGCCCGTTCGCCAGCGCCGGAGCCGCCGGCCGCCGGCAAGGCCGCGGCGGAAGGGCTCATCACCTTCGAGGATTTCGGCCGGCTCGACCTGCGGGTGGGGGAGATCGTGGCCGCGGAGCGGGTCCCCAAGGCGGACCGGCTGCTCAAGCTCACGGTGAAGGCACCGGAGGCGCGAACGGTGGTGGCCGGCATCGCCGCCCATTACGCCCCCGAAGAAGTGATCGGCAGGCAGGTGGTCCTGGTGGCCAATCTCAAGCCGGCTAAGCTCAAGGGGGTGCTCTCCGAGGGAATGGTGCTCGCCGCCAAGGAGGGGGACCGGCTGGTGCTCATCGGACCCGGGGGACCGATCACCCCCGGCAGCAAGGTGTCATGAGCCGACCCGATTCCGCGGAAACCGAACGGCTGCTCCGGGACCTGGAGCAACGGGTGCAGCAGTACCCCTTTCGGACCGTGCGGATTACCGGCAGCCGCGACGAGCTTCTGGGCCTCTTCCTGCTCTCCAAGGACGTGCGGCTGGCCGAGGGCGAGCTGCAGACGGCCCTGGCGGGGGTCATCCGCCGGGAGCCGGCGGCGGCGGAAACCGGCGGCGCATGGTCCGCCGGGGAAATCGAGGGCGGCAACCTGGAAGAGGTCCTGGCCTCCCAGATCGAGCACACCCGCCAGACCCGGCTGCCCTGCGCCCTCATCCTCCTGGAGACGGACGCGCCAGCTGGGGCTCCCGCGGGGATGCCGGCCGCCATCGTGGACTTGGTCCGGGCCGCCGTGCGCCGCTCGGACATCCTGCTCCGGTGCGATGCCGGGCGGCTGGCGGTCATCCTGCCCAGCATCAGCCTGCGGGAGGCGACCGAATGCGCCGAGCGGATCCGCAGTGTGCTGGCCCGGGAGCTCCGGCTCGGGGAGGATGATGCCCCGGCGGTCACAGCCAGCATCGGCATCGGCCTGTGCTATGCCAGCGATCGGATCTCGGCCGAGACGTTTGCGGCCAGGGTGGCCCAAGAGCTGGAGCGGGCCCGGCAGCAGGGGGGAAATCGGGTCTGCCGGGTCATCGACTCGCGGGCGGAGAGCTCCTGCCAGGTTTCCGTGGAGGAGCGGACCGAATTGTTCAGCATCTTTTTGAAGGACCGGCACTCATGAACGGCGGCAGCGCCCGGATCATCTGCATCAGCAGCGGCAAAGGCGGGGTGGGGAAGACTTCCCTCTCGGTCAACCTGGCCGCCGCCCTGGCCCGGAAAGGCCGGAAGGTGCTGCTCATCGATGGCGACCTGGGGCTGGCCAACGTCGATGTGCTTCTCGGTCTCACGGTCAGCCGCACCCTGCGGCGCACCATCGAGGAGGGTCTCGATCCGGCCGCCCTTCTGGTGGAGGTCTTTCCGGAGCTCCAGGTGCTCCCCGCCAGCTCGGGGGTGCCGGAGATGGCCAGCCTGAGCGCCCAGGAGCAGGCGGTCCTCGGTGCCGCCCTCGAGCCGCTCCTCGACCGCTTCGACTTCGTCCTGGTGGACACGGCCGCGGGGTTGGGGGAGTCGGTGCTCTGGTTCAACGACTGGGCCCGGGAGAACATCGTGATCGTCTCTCCGGACCCCACCTCCCTCACCGATGCCTACGCCCTCATCAAGGTCCTGCGCGGGCGGTACGCCAAAGAGCGTTTTCACCTCCTCATCAACAATGCCAAAACCAGGAGGGAGGCGGATGAGACTTTCGCCACCATGCGTTCCGTGCTGACCAGGTTTCTCAAAATCGAGCCCCATCGCCTGGGGGAGGTGCCCCAGGACGCGGCGGTCGCCCGGGCCGTCCGGCTGCAGAAGCCCTTTCTGCTGGCCGAGCCCGAATGCCGGGCGGGCAAGGCGGTGGCGGCCATCGCCGCCGGCCTGCTGGGCGGGTCTTGAGGGCGCTACAGCAACTGTGGTGGTCTCGCAAGAACCTTTTTTAAACCACAAAGGACATGAAGAGCACGAAGAAAAGAATAAGAAATAAGCATTCACTTCGTGTCGTTCGTGCTCTTCCTGGTGATTTCCGACTTTTTGCGCGATTGACAATTTTGAGGAGAAGGACCCATGTTCGTCATCGGCAATTTCCTGAGCGCACTGGCCACGGTCATCAATATCGTCCTGGGGGCGTACGTCTGGCTCATTATCGGCCGGGTGATCATCTCCTGGGTCAATGCCGACCCCTACAATCCGATCGTGCGCTTTCTCTACGGAGCGACCGAGCCGGTGCTCGCCCCCATCCGCCGGCGGTTGCCCTACCTGGGGGGGCTCGACCTCTCGCCGATGCTCCTCATCCTGGCGATCATCTTTCTCCAGCAGTTCCTGGTCCCCACCCTCCAACGAATCGCCTTCTCGTTCAGCTGAGGCCCGACATCGATCCCTCTGAAAAGGAGCCGACCATGGCCATGATCGCAACGAGCACACCCGAGGCCCAATTCCCCGTCCAATCCGGAGGGGGGCCGGTCCTTCTCCGCAATGGCCTGGATGAGGGTTTCTCGCCCGGCATGGGTGAGGCCGGCTGCTCCCCCGTCCCCGCTCGCGAAGGCGCATCCTTTCCGGCCCCCTTCACCGCAGCGGCCGCGAGCAATGGCCTGGATGGCAATCCCGAGCTGCTGCGGCTTCGGGAGCGGGCCTTTGCCGAAATTGGCGCCTTGCGGGCGGAAATCGATCGGCTCGCGGCGGCCAAGGAGCAGACCCGGGCCGAGCTGCGCCGGTTGCTCCAGGACTGCCTCGCCAGCCTGGACGCTTGCGGCGCCTTGGAAGGAGCACAGATCTTTCCCCCGGAAGCTTCCGCCAGAAGCGAGGGGACCGTCCCTCCCTTCAGCCGCGTCCTGCACGGCCTCGCCAATCCGGCCAGGGGCCGCCTGAACGTGGCCGGCTGGGAGCAGGCCCCGATGCTTCTCGTGGTGGCGCTGATCCTCCTCCAGCAGCTGGTGCCGACCCTTCAGCGCATGGCCTTGCTCGGATAGGACTTTCTTTCGCTTTCGAATCTCCCACGCTCAAGGAGCCGTCCATGACCATGACACCGCAGGATATTCAGTCCCAACAATTCCACGTCCGTTTCCGCGGGTTCGACGTCGAAGAAGTCGATGCGTTCCTGGAGCGGGTTGCCGAGGAGCTGCTCGTCCTGATCGAGGAAAACAAGCAGCTGGCGGAGCAGGTGGAAGGGCTGAAAAAGGAGATCGATTCTTACCACCATCACGAAAAGGCGTTCCAGAGCGCCATCATCTCGGCACAGCAGATCGCGGAGGAGATGAAGACCAAAAGCCGCCGGGCAGCCGAAGAGATTACCGCCGCCGCCAGGGAGGAGGCCCGCAAGCTGCGCGAGGAGGCCAATCGGGAGATCGCCGGCCTGGAGGCGGAGATCCATCGGCTGAAAGAGGTGAAGCGGCAGGCCGGGCAGGAGCTGCGCCAATTGCTGCAGGAATATCTCGACCGCCTGGAGGAGGGCGAGGAGATGCCGGCGCAGGCCCCCAAACGAGCCCAGCCCCAACCGCCTGAAAGCGCCCCTGCCGAAATGCCCCTGGAGAGCCCGCCCCCCGCAGAGCCCCCCGCGGAACCGATGGCCGCCGCCCAGCCGGAGGCACCGATAGCTGAGGGCCAGCCGGTGGTCGATGTGTCGGACCTGTACGAAAAGATCGAGCTGACCGGGAATGAATTCGTCGCCATGGCCGGTTCCGTGGGCGAGGAGGCGGGGGGCGGTGAAGAAGTCCCCGACCGGTTCGCCATTGCCGATGAAGGGCCCGATGAGAGCACCATCCCGGACTTGGACGGCGATATGCTTTTCACCCTGGAAGACCCCCTGGACGAGGGGTCCGAAGGGCCTGCTGTTTCTTTCGATAATGAGCCCGAAGGGCGGGAGAAGGACGGGAAACAGGACTCTTGATCCATGCCGTGCCTCCGCGAAGACAAGGAAGGACGGGTGATCCTCACGGTTCACGTGCAGCCCAAGGCCTCCCGGGATGGCGTCGCCGGGCTGCACGGGGAGGCGGTCAAGGTGAGCATCACCGCCCCTCCCGTGGATGGGAAGGCCAACGCGGCCCTGGTCCGTTTTCTCGCCAAGCTGTTCGGGATGCCGAAGGCAGCCGTGGTGCTCGACAGCGGCCACCAGGGCCGCACCAAACGGTTTCTCCTCCAGGGCCTCTCACTGGCGGAGGCCCGGCAGATCCTGGAAAGG
>JAJYKH010000259.1 GCA_021788685.1 Deltaproteobacteria bacterium
CGGCACCGTATTTATCAAAATTGCGCCGATTATCAAGTTACTGTACGAACAGATGATGGAGCCCCGCTGGGTGATCTCCATGGGCTCCTGCGCCAATTCCGGCGGCATGTACGACATCTACAGCGTGGTGCAGGGGGTGGACAGCTTCCTGCCGGTCGACGTCTACGTGCCCGGCTGCCCCCCCAGCCCGGAGGCGTTCATGGAGGGGCTCCTGCTCCTCCACGACCACGTGGGCCGGGAAAGGCGCCCCCTCAGCTGGAAGATCGACCCCCAGGCCACCGCCCGGCCGGTCGAGCCGGCCAGGCGCGACCTGAAGCGGCCGGAACGCCAAAAGGCCACAATCCTTCGCCCCCAGGACGAGGTCTGACCGGAGAAGTGGACATCATCGAAGAGCTGCAGAACAGATTCGGGCCGGACGGTATCACCCCCCAGGCCACCCGGGACGCCATTCCCACCCTGTGGATCGCCCCGGATCTGGTCCCCGGGGTGCTGGGGTACCTGAAGGGGCAGGCGGAGCGGCCCTACCGGATGCTCTACGATCTCACCGCCATCGACGAGCGGGTGCGCGTCCACCGGGACGGCCAGCCGGCCGGCGATTTTACCCTGGTCTATCACCTGCTCTCCTTCGAGCGCAACGAGGACCTCCGCCTCAAGGTCGCCCTCGGGGAGGACCGGCTGGCTGCAAAGAGCGTCATCTCCCTCTGGCCCTCGGCCAACTGGTACGAGCGGGAGGCCTGGGACATGTTCGGCATCGCCTTCGAGGGCCATCCCCGCCTCAGCCGCATCCTCATGCCCCCGCACTGGCAGGGCCATCCGCTCCGCAAGGACCATCCGGCCAGGGCCACCGACATGGAGCCCTTCACCCTTTCCGAAGAAAAGGAAGAGCTGGAGGAGCAGGCCCTCCGCTTCCGCCCCGAGGAATGGGGGATCGCGAAAAGCGTGGACGGAAAGGAAGTCCTCTTCCTCAATCTCGGTCCCCAGCACCCCGGCACCCACGGCCCCTTCCGCATCGTGGTCGAGCTGGACGGCGAAGAGATCGTGGACGCCTTCCTGGACATCGGCTTCCATCACCGGGGGGCGGAGAAGATGGGGGAGCGCCAGTCCTGGCACACGTACATTCCTTACACCGACCGGGTCGACTACCTGGGCGGGATCATGAACAACTTCGCCTACCTGCTGGCGGTGGAGCAGCTCGCCGGCATCGAGGTTCCGGACCGGGGCAAGCTGATCCGGATCATGATGGCCGAGCTGTTCCGGATCTCCAACCACCTGGTCTGGTACGGCACCTTCGTGATGGACGTGGGGGCCATGTCCCCGGTGTTCTTCACCTTCAACGACCGGGAGCGGTTGTTCGCCATCGTCAAGGCGGTCTGCGGCGCCCGGATGCACCCCAACTGGTTCCGGATCGGCGGGGTGGCCGAGGACCTGCCCCGCGGCTGGGAGGGGCTGGTCCGGGATTTCCTCGCCTACCTGCCCCGGCGGCTGAAGGAGTACGACCGGATGGTGCTGAAGAACCGCCTCTTCAAGGCCCGTACCCAGGGGATCGGCGCCATCACCCTGGAGGAGGCGGTCGAGTGGGGGGTGACCGGCCCCAACCTCCGGGCCTGCGACTTCGAATGGGACTTCCGCAAAAAGCGCCCCTACGGCGGGTACGACCAGCTCGAGTTCGACGTCCCCACGGCCGAGCGCGGCGACTGTTACGCCCGCGCCCTGGTCCGGGTGGAGGAGATCCGCCAGAGCCTGCGGATCATCGGGCAGTGCCTGGACCACATGCCGGACGGCCCCTACAAATCGCGCCACCCGCTCGCCACCCCGCCCCTCAAGGGGAGGACCATGCACGACATCGAAACCCTCATCGACCACTTCCTGGGGGTGAGCTGGGGGCCGGTAGTCCCGGCGGGCGAATGTTTCCACGCCATCGAGGCGACCAAGGGCAGCAACGGCTACTACCTGATCAGCGACGGCGGGGTCATCCCCTACCGGGTGCGGATCAGGACCCCCTCGTTCGCCCACGTCCAGATGCTGCCCCTCATGAGCCGGGGCTTCATGATTCCGGACCTGATGGCGATCATCGGCAGCATCGATTTCGTGATGGGCGACGTGGACCGGTGAAACCGATGACGGAAATGGGCCATGGGAGGCTCACCGAGGAGGAGCGGCGGGAAATCGCCGCGGAGATCGCCGGCAGCGAGTATCCGCGGGCCGCGGCCAGCGACGCCCTCAAGATCGTACAGCGCCACCGGGGCTGGGTGGGCGGCGAGATCGTCGAGGTGGCGGCGATGCTCGGGATGGCGCCGGCCGAGCTCGAAAGCGTGGCCACTTGGTACAGCCTCATTTTCAGGGAGCCGGTGGGCCGGCACGTGATCCTGATCTGCGATTCGGTGAGCTGCTGGATCACCGGGTATCGGGCGCTCCTCGATCACCTGACCGGACGGCTGGGGATCGGACTCGGCGGGACTACCGCCGATGCCCGTTTCACCCTGCTGCCGGTGGCCTGCCTGGGGGCCTGCGAGCAGGCCCCGGCCATGATGGTGGACGAGGACCTGCACGGCGACCTGACCCCGGAGAAGATCGATGCGATCCTGGAACAGTACCCATGAGGAGATCCCGAAGTCACGAAATACAACGCCAAGGCGCAAGGACGCAAAGCGTGTCTAGAAATCAAAACCTCTCGTTACCTTGGCGCCTTTGCGTCTTTGCGTTAACGAAGTTTCGAAAAGGAATGGAGCTTTGACCGAGCCGCTTCGGGAAAAACCCCTCACCGGCCATTTCCGGCCGGACGGCCAGCCCGTCGCCTTGGCGGCATACCGGGAGGCGGGCGGCTACCGGGCGCTCGCCAAGGCCCTGGGGCAGGAGCCGCAGGAAATCACCAAAACGGTGATCGATTCCCATCTGCGGGGCCGGGGCGGGGCGGGCTTTCCCACCGGCACCAAGTGGAAGTTCATGCCCATGGGCCCGGAGGCCCGGCGCCCCAAATATCTCACCTGCAACGCCGACGAGATGGAGCCCGGCACCTTCAAGGACCGGCTGCTCATGGAGGGCAGCCCCCACCTGCTCCTGGAGGGGATGATCATCGCGGGCCATGCCCTGCAGGCGGACCATGCCTACATCTTCCTGCGCTGGGCCTACCGGCGGGCAGCCGCCATCCTGGAGAAGGCGATCCGGGAGGCATACGACAGCGGCCTCCTGGGGAAAAACATCCTGGGGTCGGGCACCAGCCTGGACCTGCATCTGCATATCAGCGCCGGCCGGTACATGTGCGGGGAAGAAAAGACCATGTTCACCGCCCTGGAGGGCAGGCGGCCGCTTCCCCGCACCGCGCCGCCGCACGTCACGACCTCCGGCCTCTGGGGCAAGCCCACGGTGAACAACAACGTGGAGACGCTGTGCAACGTTCCCGCCGTCGTGGGCCTGGGGGCCGAGCGGTACCGGCAGCTCAGCCACACCGGGGACGGCGGCACCAAGATCTACGGGGTGAGCGGCAAGGTCAACCGGCCCGGCGGCTGGGAGCTGCCCATGGGCACCACCATGCGGGAGCTCCTGGAGGAGCATGCCGGCGGCATGCAGAAAGGGCTGGCCTGCCGGGGCGCCATCCCCGGGGGCGCCTCCACCGAGATCGTGCTCGAAAAGGACTTCGACGCCCGCATGGATTTCAACGAGCTGCAGAAGGTGGGGAGCCGCCTGGGCACCGGCACCATGATCGTGATCGACGATCGGACCTGTCCGGTGGGGCTGCTCCTCAACCTCATGCTCTTCTTCGCCCGCGAGTCCTGCGGCTGGTGCACGCCCTGCCGGGAGGGGCTGCCGTGGATCGCCAGGCTCCTGCAGGCCATCGAGGAAGGGCGCGGCGAGCCCGGCGATCTCGAGATCCTGGAGGAGCACGTCCACCTCCTCGGCCCGGGCCACACCTTCTGCATGCTCGCCCCCGGGGCCATGGAGCCCCTCGGCTCCGGGCTCAAGCACTTCCGGGAGGATTTCGAGCGGCATATCCGGGAGAAGAAGTGTCCGTGGGGAGGCTGAAGGCGGGGGGGTTGGAGGTCGGAGGTCGGAGGCGAAGGCAAAAGCTTTTCCCTCAAACCTCTAACCTCAAGCGAAGCGCTCCTCCAACCTGAAGCCGGCTGAAGGCGAAAGGGTACGAAATGCCAACGATTTACATCGACAACCACCCTTACGAGGTAGAGGAAGGCCAGAACCTCCTCCATGCCTGCCTCTCCCTGGGGCTCGACATCCCCTACTTCTGCTGGCACCCGGCCATGCACTCCGTGGGCGCCTGCCGGCAGTGCGCGGTGAAGGTCTTCAAGGACGAGAACGACACCAAAGGCAAGATCGTCATGTCCTGCATGGTCCCGGCGGCGGAGGGCACCCGGCTTTCCATCGACGATCCCGAGACGAAGGAATTCCGCGCCAAGGTGATCGAGTGGCTCATGGTGAACCACCCCCACGACTGCCCGGTCTGCGACGAGGGCGGCGAATGCCACCTCCAGGACATGACCGTGATGACCGGCCACGTTTACCGCCGGTACCGCTTCACCAAGCGC
>JAJYKH010000260.1 GCA_021788685.1 Deltaproteobacteria bacterium
TCCTCCGGATCTACCGGAAGCTGCCCCATCCCGACCGGGTGCTCCAGGACCCGGACCGGGCGCCGGTCCCGGCCGACGACCCCGCCACGCTCTATGCGCTCTGCGGGGCGCTCGCCAGGAAGGCCTCCGACCAGACCGCGGACAACTTCTTCCGGTACGCCCGGAGGCTGCCGGCCGAGTTCGGTGTGCTCCTGGTCCGGGACGCGGTGACCGCGAATCCCGATTTCGCCCACACCAGGGGCTACATCCAGTGGTCCTCGGATAACGCCAATGTTCTGATCTGATCCCGAACCGGGGAGACAGCGCGCTCCCCGGCAGGGGCGGTGCCGTCTCCCCTCTTGTTTTACTTTCGAAAGGAGGACGAATGATGACCGCACCGATGACGATCCCATCGGCCAAGGGCCTGACGGAAAAAGCCATGCTCGTCATGGTGAGCATCTCGCAGTGGACCGCGAGCAAGCTCGACCCGCAGGTCACCGAGAAGGTGAACGAAGATCACTTCGCCCGGCGGGACGCCGGCAGGTGGCGGAAGCTGCTGGTGCCCAAGGAGGCCCTGGCCGCGGTCGCCGCCATCGCCAGCGAGACGCGCTGCTTTCACTACGCGCAGACCCTTCCCTGGCACGATGCCGGCCCCCGGATTCTCCCGGCGAAGAACTATCTCCATTACTCCCAGGAGCTGCAGCAGAAAAAAGGCGCGTTCGAGCACGCCGTCGCCGAGTTCCTGGACCAGTACGACCTTTACCGCAGCCAGGCCCCCGTCCGGCTGGGGACCATGTACAACCCGAAGGACTATCCCACGGTCGAGCAGCTCGGCCGCAAGTTCGCCTTAGAGGTTTCGGTCTCCCCGCTGCCGGCTGCCCAGGACTTCCGGGTGGCGCTCGCCGACGAGGAAATCCGGACCATCCAGGCGGGACTCGAAGCCCGCCTGGTGACCGCCCAGGCCGCCGCCATGAAGGACCTCTGGCAGCGCCTCTACGACGCGGTCTTCCGGATGATGGAGCGGCTTACCGCGCTTGACACCCAGGAGACCAGGCGCCTCTACACCTCGGTGGTCACCAACCTGCAGGACCTGGTGGACCTGCTGCCCCGGCTGAACCTGAACGACGACCCGGCGCTCGAAAACATGCGGCGGGAGGTGGAGGCGAGGCTCTGCCGGTACACCCGGGACGACCTCAAGGACAATCCCCGCATCCGCAAATGGGTGAAGGAGGACGCCAGGGCCATTCTCGACGCCATGTCCGGCTTTATCGGAGGGGGCCATGCACAGCACCAGGGATAAGCTCAGAAAGGCCCTGTCCGGGCTGGTTCTCTACCAGCCCTTCTTCGGCAGCCTCGCCCTGCGGCTGCGCTACCGGGAGGACCCGGGCTGCGCGACCCTCTGGACGGACGGCACCACCTGCGGCTTCCAGCCGGCCTTCCTCGAAGGTCTGAGCCTGGAGGAGACCAAGGGGGTGCTGGCCCACGAGGTCATGCACTGCGCCCTGGCCCACCACGCCAGGAGGAACGGCCGCAACCCGCGCCGGTGGAACAGGGCGGGGGACTACGTGATCAACGAGGCCCTCACAAGAGGAGGATTTGTCCTGCCGGCAGGCGCCCTGTTCAACCCGGCCTTCGCCGACCTGAGCGCGGATGAGGTCTACCGCCTCCTGCCGGAGGAACCGGAAGATGGAGCGCCAGACGGCAGCCCCGATCCCGGCGGCTGCGGCGAGGTCCGCGACCCCGCCCCCGGCGGCATCCCTTCTTCTCCCGCCCAGTTCGCGAAAGCGGAGCGGGAGTGGAAGATCGCGGTGAGCCAGGCCGTAACCCAGGCCAGGGCTTCAGGCAGACTGCCCGGCGGCTTCGACCGGCTGCTCGACGAGATCCTCACTCCCAGGGTGGCCTGGGCCGAGGTGCTCAGGGTCTTCATCCAGACCGCGGCCCGGAACGACTATTCCTGGCTGCGGCCCAGCCGGAGCTACCTGGCCCGCGGGCTCTACGCCCCGTCGCTCCACTCGCGGGAGCTGGGGGAGGTGGTGCTCGCGGTGGACACCTCGGGGAGCATCGGGAAGGAGGCCCTCGCGCAGTTCGCCGCCGAGGTGAGCGCGATCCTGGACGAATACGACACCACTGTGCACGTGGTCTACTGCGACACGATGGTCGGGCGGGTGGAGCGCTTCACCCGGAAGGACCTGCCGCTTCTCCTCCACCCCGCGGGCGGGGGCGGGACGGATTTCCGGCCGCCCTTCGCCTGGGTGGAACAGGAGGAGATCGAGCCGGCCTGCCTGGTCTACCTGACCGACCTCCACTGCCGGCGGTACCCGCCCGCACCCGGCTATCCGGTGCTTTGGGTCCACCCGGCCAAAAACCACGGCGCCATGCCGCCTTTCGGCGACACGGTCCCGCTGTAAGGGGATCCGGCGCAGACACCGCAGATCCCGGGAGGGGCTCCGCCTCTTCCGGGATCTTTTTTCCTGCCGTCTCCCGCAGACGGCTCGGTACAGGGGCGTTCCGACCGGCCTCCTTCGAGCCTCTTGCGGGCGGCGGCCTTTCGCCAGGGAACAAGCCTTCCCTGTCGGAGGCCCGCCGCCCGCAGGGGGTGGTGGTTGACAGAAAACCACCTGAAAATGGAGGCCAGTATGCGGAACGCTCAAATTGACAACCGAATCGACCGAGAGGAGAAGTTGAAGGAGTTCTTCGCCGCCGTGGGGTTCCTGGGCATCTACGACGACGTGCCCAACGGGGAGGTCGCCAGGACGGCCGCCCGGCGGAGCAGGACGATCATCGGCGCCCTGCAGTGGAGCAAGAGGTTCTTCACCATGGACATGACGCCTCCTTCCAGGGAGACGATCGAGAAGATCGCCCGTTCGGAAGGGCTCTCGTTCTCTTCCCTGGAAAGAGCAGCATAAGGGAGGTATCGAGTTATGGCCACCAGCAAGGCAAAACGCGCAATCGAGGAGATCGAGGCCCTGTACGACCAGCGGCTCGAGGATTTCCTCAGGGAGAAGCTCGGATACTCGGAAGAGACCATCAGAAACACCAGGCCGCGCAGGAGAAAGCGGCCTGAAAAGACCATCCGGCTGAGGAGGTGATCTTCCCCGCCGGAAACGTATCCGGAACCGCAAGCGGCCGTTCTCTGATGAGGAGGATGGCCGCTTTTTCAGGCAGTTCGGGCGATATCATATCATATGATATCAAACCATATGATATCGGCGGCAGGCCATTTATCCTGTGCGCGGAATGCTCCTGTCTGTGGAGCGTATCGCATTCAAAACCGGACCATGGGCCGCATGCGATTTTCGAGAATGGATCGAATGTCAATTACAGGTTTACATCGAGACAGAAACTGAAAGTTTCAGGGACCGCGGAGGAATGCCTGTACCTACCCGGGCGCATTTCCATTTACCCGGCCGGCCTCCGCCCACTATATTCCGAGGTCTGCGGCTGGGAGATCAGGGGAAAGGAGTGATAGGATATAATATAATATAATATAATATTGAATCATTTGATTTCTTGTGCTATCAAATAACCGCAGGAGGGTGTCATGCAGGGAAAAGACGCGGTGGTCATCGGCGCCGTGAGCGAGAAGGGCGGCAGCGGCAAATCGACCTTCCTGGCCAACCTGGCCGTGGCGCATGCCCTTGCCGGCAGGAGGGTGACGATCCTGGACACGGACACCCAGGAGACGGCGAGCGACTGGGCCGCCCTCCGGCAGTCCTGGAATGTGGCCCAGATTCCCTGCTATGCCCGGACCGGCCGTGAGGTCTACCCGTTGATCCGGGAGCTTGCGGAAGAATGCGATCTGCTGCTGGTGGATGTGGGGGGGCGGGCCGAGGATCGGGAGAAGAAGGTCATGATCGAGGTGGCCATGACCCTCTATGCCGCGGACCACATCTTCATCCCGGTGAACCATTCCGGCGCCGGCCTGTGGACCCTCAAGAAAATGGAGCAGCTGATTGCCTACTCCAAGCAGAAGAACGCGAGGCTGAAGGCCTTCGTTCTCCCCGCCCTAGTCTCTCCCCAGTTGGTCGAGAAGGACGTGGCGACCATCGGGGCCTTCCTTGAAGAGTACGGCCTGACGGGGGTGTTCGAGCCCCTGGAAAACGCCTTCTCCTTCCGGCGGCCCTATGTCCACGCCCATGACCAGGGGCTGTCGGTCCTGGAGACCACGGACCGGGACGGCAGGAAGGCGAGGGAGGAGATGGAGGAGCTGTTCTACGAAATCCAGGAGAAGATGTGATGACCAAGAAAAGACTGTCGGTGTCGACAAAGCCTTCCCGGAAGGAGCTGCCTCCCAGGAGGGAGAAGGAGCTGGAATTTCCCGAGGAGATCGAACGGGAGGAAGCAGCCTCCGGAAGGCCGGAGGGGCTCGCCCTCGGTAAGGCCGCGGCAGCCTCCGGGAAGAGCGGCCGGAAGGAGGTCCTGCCCTGGGAGGAGCCCTGGGTGCGGCCGGACGTAAGGAAGATGCTGCCCGTCTACTTCCCGGAGCCGGTCTACCTGAAGCTCAAGTTCGTGAGCGAGAACACCAGGGTGAGCATGAGCGAGCTCATCCGGGA
>JAJYKH010000261.1 GCA_021788685.1 Deltaproteobacteria bacterium
GTACCAGGCCGCCGGGGCGGAGATCGTTCCCGACGCGGCCGCGGTCTACGGCGGGGCGGAGATGGTGGTCAAAGTCAAGGAGCCGCTGCCGCCCGAATACCCCCTCCTGCGGGACGGCCTCATCCTCTTTACCTACCTGCATCTCGCCCCGGTGCCTGACCTGACCACGGAGCTGCTCAGCCGCAAGGTGATCGGCATCGCCTACGAGACGGTCCAGGAGGCGGACGGCAGGCTGCCGCTGCTCGCCCCCATGAGCGAGGTGGCGGGCCGGCTGGCGATCCAGGAGGGGGCCCGCTTCCTGACCGGGCCGGGAGGCGGCCGGGGGGTGCTCCTGGGCGGGGTGCCCGGGGTGGCCCCCGGGCGGGTGGTGATCATCGGCAGCGGCACCGTGGGCCGGAACGCCGCCCGGATGGCGGTCGGCCTGGGCGCCTCCGTGACCATTCTCGGCCGCGATCCCCGGCATCTCGCCGCCCTCGACGATCTCTTCCAGGGCCGGGTCACGACCCTGGCCTCCAACCGCTATACCATCGAAGCCGAGCTGCGCACGGCGGACCTGGTGGTCGGCGCCGCCCTGGTGCCCGGCCGGGCGGCGCCCAAGCTCATCCCCCGGGAGCTGCTCGCTTCCATGCCGAAGGGCTCGGTGCTGGTGGACGTCGCCATCGACCAGGGGGGCATCGCCGAGACCTCCCGCCCCACCACCCACTCCGACCCGGTCTACGAGGTGGACGGGGTCATCAACTACTGCGTGGCCAACATGCCCGGCGCCGTCCCCCGCACCTCCACCTTCGCCCTCACCAACGCCACCCTGCCGTACGCCAAGCTCATCGCCGACAAAGGCGCGGAGCAGGCGGCGCGAAGCAGCAAGCCCCTCCTCGCGGGGATCAACGTCTGGCGGGGGGTGCTGACCAACCGGGAGGTGGCGGAATCGCAAGGGCGGGAGTGGGAGGAGCCAACCCTGTAAAACCGCTGGCGCCGGCTTCGCCATCCTTCAGCTGCACTCTTTCATCCCACACAGCCCTGTTCCTCTCCCACAAAGGGAAGTTACGGAAGCACCGGAAGTCCCTTGCGCCTTCTTCTGCTTGGGGGGTGGATCATGGGGCCCCACGGCGGATCGTGACAAAAAAGCACTTGCGCGCCACCATATTTGTCCCGTAATGTCCAAATAGTGACAAATAAAGTGGCACGATAAGAGCTGACTCTCGGTCAAAAGAGAAGAAATCATGCCGAAACAGATTCGCCCCGATGAGCTGGACCGCATTGTCTCCGCTGTGGGCCGCTCTCCTGAAGGCGTGGGGGTTGAGGGGCTTTTGGCACAAAGCAGCATCGGCTTGGGCAGGCGCACCCTGCAGCGGCGCCTGTCGCGCCTGGTGGCCGCGGGTCGGCTGGTGACCGCGGGCGTCGGCAGGGGCTTGCGGTACAAGGTCGCCCCGATAACCGGCACCTTCGGTCTCCAGGCCCCGTCGCCTGTCGTGGAGATGAAGGGGGAAGTGAACCTTCCTGTTTCTCCCGAGGGAGAGGAGATCAAGACCTACGTGCGCCAGCCGCGGCAGCTCCGCACGCCGGTCGGTTACAACCTGGGGTTTCTCGAAGCATACCGACCCAATGAGACCTTCTACCTCCCTGCCGGCCTTCGCGACCAACTGCGCCGGATGGGCACCCCGCCAGATGGGGAAAGACCGGCTGGAACCTTTGCCCGCGAGATCATGAACCGGCTGCTGATCGACCTTTCCTGGGCTTCGTCGCGGCTGGAAGGGAATACCTACACCCTTCTGGATACCGAACGGCTGATCGAGCTTGGCCAAGCCGCCGAAGGAAAAGATGCCGCAGAAACCCAGATGATCCTCAACCACAAGGCCGCCATCGAGCTGCTGGTCAGCGAGGCCGGGCAGGTCGGGTTCAATTCCTTTACTATCTTCAACCTCCACGGTTTGCTTTCAGATGGCCTGCTCGCCGACCCCAGCGCCTGCGGCCGGCTTCGTTTCCGGGCCGTGGAGATCGGCGGCAGCGTCTACCTGCCGATCGCCTTGCCCCAGCGGCTCGAAGAAATCTTCACCGCCATCCTCGGACTCGCCCGGGAGATTGCCGATCCCTTCGAGCAATCCTTTTTCATCCTGGTGCACCTGCCCTATCTCCAGCCCTTTGAGGATGTGAACAAGCGGGTCTCCCGGCTGGCCGCCAACATCCCGCTGATCAGACAGAATCTCTCCCCCCTTTCCTTCATCGACGTTCCCGAGCGGGCCTATGTCGACGGCCTGCTGGGGGTCTATGAGCTCAATCGGATCGAGCTGCTGCGGGATGTCTTTATCTGGGCCTATGAGCGGTCGTGCCAGCAGTATGTGGCGGTCCGGCGCAACCTGGTGCCGCCTGACCCCTTTCGGCTGCGGTATCGGGCCGCTTTGACCGAGGCGGTCCATGCGGTGGTGACGAGCGGGCGGCCCGCCACTGAAGAAAGCGTGAGGGCGGTTCTTCCAGAGGCCTTGGTGGAGGCGGACCGGGAGCGTTTCTTGAAGCTGGTGCTCGCTGAGCTTGAAAATCTCTACGAAGGAAACGCTGCTCGCTTCGGGCTTGGGCCGGCGGCGGTCAGCGCCTGGCGGGAAGCAGGTGCGGCAAGGCGGCTCATGACGTGAAGGTGGTGAGCAGGCGGCCAGAATCAACAAGGTGGTTTCCCGCGGCATCAACGTCTGGGGGGGTGTTGACCAACCGGGAGGTGGCGGGACCGCAGGGGAGGGGGTGGAAGGAATGGGCATCGTAAAGGTGCGGCTACCTGTCGGGCTTTTCGCTCGACAGCACGGCCTTGCCAGCATATAGTGAATGTACAGATCAATGCACATTCTGGAGCCGCTCCCATGAAACAGACCACCTTCACGGAACTTCGGAACCATGCAAAGCATTATTTCGATCTCGTCGAAGCCGGCGAAGGGGTGCGGGTCGTGCGCAACGGGAAGCCAATTGCCGACATCCTGCCCGTGCAGCCGGATGTTCCGTCCTGGAAGCGGCGGGAGGCGCAGCCCTTGCTCCTGGATGGTGTCTCTCTCTCCCGCCTGATTCTCGAAGAGCGGGAGGCAGAACGCTGATGCGGGTTTTCTTCGACTCCTCGGCTTTTGCCAAGCGGTACATCAGGGAAGAGCATACGGATACCGTCCTCGAATGGTGCGATCGCGCCAGGGAAATCGCCTTATCCGGCATCGCCTTGGCCGAAATCGTCGCTGCCTTTTGCCGATTGCTGCGGGAAGGAAAAATCACGGCCCACCAATACGCCCGGCTCAAAACGGCCCTTTTCTATGACGCGGCCGATATCTCCTTGTGCGACCTGACTCCCGAAGTGCTGCATTATTCCATCCTCAGATTGGAAGCGTGCCCATTGCGGGGCATGGATGCCATTCATATCGGGTCGGCTCAGGTCTGGAAGCCCGACGTTTTCGTTTCAGCGGACCGGAGGCAGAGCGCGGCTGCGGAAGGGGCTGGCCTGCAGGTGGTCGCTTTGGTTTCTGCCTGATTTGTTCTTTCTGTCGCTGGAGAAACGGATGGGTCATAGAAATTTGGCTGCCGCCAACCGGCTCCTGAAACCGGCTTTTCTCTCCGCCTGCCTGGCCGTCCTTGCCCCGGCTGCTGCCTGGGCGGGGCCGCCTTTTGTGACCGACGACCCGGAGCCGGTCGAGTACCGGCACTGGGAGCTCGATCTCGCCTCCCAGTACGCGAACAACGAGGACGGGAAGGAAGGGACCCTGCCGCATTTCGAGGCCAACTATGGCATCGTCCCCGATGTGCAATTGCATCTCCTCGTCCCGCTCGCCTTTGTCCACCCGAACGATGAGCCGACCATGTACGGCCTCGGCGACACCGAGGTTGGGGTGAAGTACCGTTTCCTCCACGAGACCGACACCACGCCGCAGGTGGGCATCTTCCCCCTCGTGCATGTTCCCAGCGGAGACAGCGACCGCGGTCTCGGCGGGGGGCAGGTGCCGGCTTTCCTTCCGGTCTGGGCGCAAAAGAGCCTGGGGCCGTGGACGACCTATGGCGGCGGGGGCTACTGGAGCAATCCCGGCGAGGGGAACAAGAACTTCTGGCAGCTGGGCTGGCTGGTCCAGCGCGACTTGAGCAAGGCCCTCACCCTTGGCGCGGAGGTCTTCTATTTCGGCAAGGACATGGACGACGGGCGCGACCGGACCGGCTACAATATCGGCGGGTTTTACAACCTGAGCGAAAATCACCACATTCTCTTCTCGGCCGGCAGTGACATCGCCGGTGACAACCGGTTCTCATCCTATCTTGGGTACCAATATACCTTTGGGCCTCGGGAGGCGGAGGAGAAGTGATGGAGTAGGTCATTCGACAGCCAGCCAGAGGCCGCCACCAACACCCGCCTGAATCCCGCCGACAACTTTCCGCTCCATCCCCACATTCCTAGCTTTCTATTGAAATTGCCACGTATTTTGATATCGTGAGGTGCAGCCATGGAGGCGGGCGGTCAGCCCGTTCCCGTTGTGAGCTTTTCTGTATATCATGCTCCTTGGGATG
>JAJYKH010000262.1 GCA_021788685.1 Deltaproteobacteria bacterium
CCTGCTCGTGATCGAGGATGATCAGGCCTTTGCCTCGCTGCTGCTCGATCTGGCCCGGAGCAAGGGCTACAAGGGGTTGATCGCCGAGGATGGCGAAACCGGCCTCCACCTGGCCGACTACTACCGGCCAAGCGCCATTCTGCTCGACATGGGCCTGCCCGGCATCGACGGCCGGGAGGTGCTGGAGCGGCTCAAGAGCAGCCCCGAGACCCGGCACATTCCCGTCCACTTCATCTCGGCGAGCGACCAGTCCACGGAAGTCATGCAGATGGGCGCCATCGGCTACCTCACCAAGCCGGTGAGCATGGAAAAGCTCGAGCAGGTCTTCGCCCGGATCGAAAAACTGGTGGCCACCCCGGTGAAACGGCTGCTGATCGTGGAGGACGACCTGGTCCAGCGCCAGGCGATCAAGGCCCTGATCGGCAACGGCGACGTCACCGCGGTGGAGGCGGCCAGCGGCGAGGAGGCCCACCGGCTGCTCAAGGCCGAGCATTTCGACTGTGTCATCCTCGACCTGGGGCTCGGGGACATGTCCGGGTTCGACCTGCTGGCCCGGATGAAGGAGGATCGGGACATCTCACGGATTCCGGTCGTCATCTATACCGGCCGGGAGATCGACCAGAACGAGGAGGAGCGCCTCCAGCAGTACGCCGATTCCATCATCATCAAGGGGGCGCGGTCGCCCGAGCGGCTCCTCGACGAGACCACCCTCTTCCTCCACCGGGTGGAGAAGAACCTGCCCCGGGCGCAGCAGGAGATGCTCAACACCCTTCACCACCGGGAATCGGCTTTTGCGGGCCGGACCATCCTGTTGGTGGATGACGACATGCGCAACGTCTTCGCCCTTTCCAGCGTCCTCGAGGAACAGGGGCTGGAAACCGTGGTGGCCCGGAATGGCCAGGAGGCTCTGGACAAGCTCGCGGCCCATCCGGAGACCAGCCTGGTGCTGATGGACATCATGATGCCCGAGATGGACGGCTACGAGGCGATGCGCCGGATCAGGAGCGAACCGGCCAAGCGGCAGCTGCCGATCATCGCCCTCACCGCCAAGGCCATGCGGGGCGACCGGAACAAGTGCCTGGAGGCCGGGGCCAACGACTACCTGGCCAAGCCGGTGGACCCGGAGAAGCTGATCTCGCTCCTTCGGGTCTGGCTGTACCGGTAAGGACCCCATTTGGAAACAAAGGCTTATGACCACGAAGACCACGAAGGCACGAAGGAAAACCAGGGGATTTAACTTCATGCCCTTCGTGGTGAGAGCAAGCCTTTTCCAGGGCCGTGGGATATCCACCCTGGGGAAGGAGTGGTAATGGGCAAGCCCGCCGAGGACGACAAGGAATTGGAAGACCTGGAGGTCGCCCTGCTGCTGGAAGGGGTGTTCCGGCGCTACGGCTACGATTTCCGCGATTATTCCCTGGCCCACCTGCGCCGCCGGCTGCGGCACCGGCTCCAGTCTTCCTATCTTCCCGATCTGGGGGCCATGCTCCACCGGGTGCTGAGCGACCGGAATTTTTTCGAGCTGCTCCTTCGGGACCTGTCGATCAGCGTCACCGAGATGTTCCGGGACCCGGGGGTCTACCAGCGGCTCAGGACCGAGGTCGTGCCCCGGCTCATGACCTGGCCCTTTGTCAAGATCTGGCACGCGGGGTGCGCCACCGGCGAGGAGGTCTATTCCATGGCCATTCTCCTCCACGAGGAGGGGTTGCTCGAGCGGTGCCAGATCTACGCCACCGATTTCAACCAGCTCGCGCTGAAAGGGGCGAAGGAAGGCATCTATTCCCTGGACCAGGTCCGGCTCTTCACCGGCAATTACCTGAAAGGGGGAGGGCGGGAATCCTTTTCCGACTACTACACCGCGGACGACGATGCGGTGATCCTGAAAAGCTGGCTCAAGAAAAGGATCGTCTTCGCCGACCACAACCTGGTCACCGACAGCGTCTTCAGCGAGGTGCAGATGGTGGTCTGCCGGAACGTGCTGATCTACTTCAACCGCGATCTCCAGCAGCGCATTTTCCGCACCTTTTACGAGAGCCTCTGTCCGGGCGGCATTCTCGTGCTCGGCACCAAGGAGTCGCTGCAGCTTTCGGGCATGGCGGAGCTTTTCGAGCCGGTGTGTCCCGACGAGAAGATCTACAAGAAGGTCCCGCAATGAGCCGGGCGGCCGTCCGTTTCGAAGCGGTGGTGATCGGCGTGTCGGCCGGGGGGCTGGACGCCCTCCGTGCCATCCTGCCCCGCCTTCCGGAGAATTTCGGGGTGCCGGTGATCGTGGTCCAGCACCAGGCGCCAGGAACCAATGACTTTTTCGCCCGGTTTCTCGACCAGCGGTGCGCCGTGCGGGTGAAAGAGGCCGAGGAGAAGGAGGCGGCGGCGCCCGGCACGGTGTACCTGGCCCCGGCCGATTACCACCTGCTCATCGAAGATGACCGGACCTTTTCCCTGACCCTGGAAAACCGGGTGCGCTTTGCCCGGCCATCCATCGACGTCCTGTTCGAAAGCGCGGCGGACGTGTACGGCCCCCGGCTGATCGGCATCATCCTGACCGGGGCGAACGACGACGGCAGCCACGGGCTGGCGGCGGTCAAGCGCCAGGGCGGGCTCACGGTGGTCCAGGACCCCGGTGCCGCCGAGGTGGACACCATGCCCCGGGCGGCGCTTGCGGCGGCCAGCATCGACTACGTGCTGCCCCTGGCCGCCATCGGTCCCTTTCTGGCGAACCTGGATAAAAACGGGGCATTCCATTCAGATGGACTTGTGAATTCCATCCGAATCTGATAAGGACCATACCATGCTCGGCATTCCCAAAATTCTGATCGTGGATGATCAGCCCGCGAACCTGCTCGCGATGAAAGCCCTGCTGGAAGGGGTGGGCGCGGAGCTGTTCACCGCCTCCTCCGGCCAGGAGTCCCTGTCCATGATGCTGGAGCATGAGTTCGCCCTGGTCCTGCTCGACGTCCAGATGCCGGACATGGACGGCTTCGAGACCGCCGCCCTCATGCGGGGGATGAAACAGACCCGCCACCTGCCGATCATCTTCGTCACCGCCATCAACAAGGAAGAGGAGCACATCTTCCGTGGGTACAACGTGGGGGCGGTCGATTACCTCTTCAAGCCGGTCAATCCGGTCATCCTGCTCAGCAAGGTCGAGATCTTCCTCAAGATCAACAATCAGCAGCGGCTGTTGGAGGAAAAGACGACGGAGCTCGACCAGAAAGTGGACGAGCTGCTGGTCATGAAGGCCAAGCTGGAAAAGGCCAACCGGCAGTTGAGCGCCCTGTCCCGCACCGACGCCCTGACCGGTTTTGCCAACCGTCGGCAGTACAAGGAGGTGCTGGCGGCGGAATGGCGGCGCGCCCAAAGGCACGGCCATTCCCTGGCCCTGATCCTGGCCGACATCGACGACTTCAAGTCGTTCAACGATGCCTACGGGCACGTGGCAGGGGACGAATGCCTGCGGAAGATCGCAGAGGCCCTGCGGAGCACGCTCATGCGCTCCTCAGACCTGGCGGCCCGGTTCGGGGGCGAGGAGTTCGTCATCCTGCTGCCGGGCACCGACCTGGAGGGCGGCTTCCACATCGCCGAGACGATCCGCCGGAAGATCGAGAAATTGGGCATCCCCAACGTCGGCGTGGGCAATGACGCCCGGGTGACCATGAGCTTCGGCCTGGCGGCGGTGGTGCCAGGCTCCCCGCTGGTGGAGCTTGATCTGGTCTGCGCCGCGGACAAGGCCCTCTACATGGCCAAGGAAGGGGGAAAGAACCGTTGCATCGCCCTGCGGCCCAACGGGGTGGACAACGAGCTGGTTACGCTGCCCTGCGCCAAGGTCCCTGCTGAAAAAAAGACCGGAGCCGGCGAGGGCACCGTTCACAAGGAAAAGCCCGCCGGCAGCATGGAGGCCCTTCTGGTCAACCGGAAAAGGGACTTGGCCGGCTGATACGATCCGCGGCGATTCTGCACCGATCCAGCTCACCCTGACAGCCCCCCGTCCACTCTTCTGAAAACCCAAAACCGCGAAGCCGCGAAATTCACCGCCAGCCCCACGGCCGACCCGGCCGCCACGCCCAGATAGAGGTGGTGGCGGACCAGCCCGGACAGGAAGACCGCCAGGGCGAAGATCCCGTAGTTCATTCCCCCGCCGATCGCGTTGACCGCCACGTACCGGAGCCACTGCCCCTGCCAGCAGTCGTTTGAGCAGGCGGTGAAGGTGAAGCTCCGGTTGAGCCGCCAGGTGACGGTGGCGGCGAAAAGGTAGGAGAGGACCCGGCTCGCGTAGGGGCTCAAGCCCCCCGGGCTGACCAGGAGCTGGAGGCTGCCGGCGTCCGCCACGAAGCCCACCCCACCCACCAGGCAGAACCTGACAAAGACTGGCAGCAGCCGGTCCTCTTGGAGAAGGGTTTTCATTGCAGCCGATCACAGGGTAAGAACTTTGGAGATCGCTCCGTTCCTGGTTTTGTAAACGGTCGCAGGGTGCCCCAGATCCGCGAAAGAGGCCTGCGAGCTGGACTGGTGCTCCG
>JAJYKH010000263.1 GCA_021788685.1 Deltaproteobacteria bacterium
CAGGGGGCTGAAGCCGCCGATGCCCATCATGATCAGGTCGCCCTTGGCCCGGGCGCTGATCTGGATCTTCTTCATGCCGGCAGCCTTCGCTTTCTCGGCCGCCAAATCATTGCCGTGCAGCAGGCAGGTAACCAGGCCTTTTCCTCCGTGGGGTGCGACCAACTTGGACATGTGCTTCTCTCCTTATCAGATTAGAATGTTGAAAAAAAACGACCAGTTATCCAATACAGGTCTTCTAAATGAACCTTCATTCATAGATTTGAATCCGGCAAAACCATATAGTAGACGACCGGACGTTGTCAAGCCCAAAATTGGACCGATTTACCGGCCGCTCGCGGATTCTTTCTTTCGTATCCGGCAAATCCGGCCAATGGCTTTGTCAGGCTGCCGGAGGTGAAAAAGGGGGACCGGGTGGCAAAAAGGGGAAAAAGGGATCTCCACCTTTCCGCGCAATGCAGCAATGCAATTGTATAGAAATGACAGGGAGGTTGGCAATCCGCTTTCCTCGTTATTTCGCAAAAAAGCAGGCTGACCGACGGAAGCCGAAGGGGGGAAAGAGAGCCGCACCGGCAAGAATTTGCGATCGGCAGAGAGGGATGGCAAAGAAGGCATGCCAAACCGGCCGCTCCGGATTGCTCCGCAGGCCGAAACAAGAAGGGAGAAATACCAGGTCAGACTTTCTTGTCGAAGAGGATGCCCAGCAGTTTTTCCAGCTTGGCCTTGAGCTCGAGCATTTCCTCCGAGGGAATCTGGCGGACCACCTCGCCACTCTCTTTGTCCTTCACCTGAATGACAATGCTGTCGGTCGCCTTGTCAAGGGAGAAGCTCAGCTTGGTTCCCAGGTCGTCCAGCCGCTTTTGAATCTCCTGCGCCGTTTTGGTGATCCGATCGGCCGTCGCATCCCCGCCGCGCCCGGTCGGGCCCGCCTTATCAAGCGGGGATTGCGGTATCGGATCGCCGCCGCCCTGTTCAACAGGTTTGGTCTCGCCTTGAGCCTTTCCTTCCCGATCGAGAACCGGGACGTTCGGCAGCCCTCCCCCCCTTAGATCGATGTTGCTGGTCACGTTCATGGACCACCTCCGAATGGTTACGATCAAATCCTCAGGTTCTGCTGCTTAAAAAGCGAGGGAGATTTTCCGGCCCCCGCAGGGTGTACCCCCGCAGGGTCTTCTTGCCCCTGCGAATGGCGCGCAGTTGCCGGCCGATTCTTTCCCGCAGGAGAGAAGCCCCCCGGCGCAAATCCGCTTCCCCCGCAAGGACGTCCCCCATCCGACGCAAGAAAGAGGTCCGGAAATCCGCATCCCCGACGAGCTGGCCGTTCATCCGCACCAGCAAAAACTGCAGCCGGTCGCAGGCCTTCTGATGGCTTTCCCGCCAGCCTCGGATCTTCTTTCCATCCGAGAGGGCCATTTCCCGAATCTGCGTCTGCTGGAGGGCGGCAAGGGAATCAAGGGCCTCGAAAAGGTCTTTCGCCAGTCCTTCGGAAGGGCAATTCGTGGTGTTGGCGTTCATATGGAGAAGGAAACCCCTCGGGCCATCGTGGCCTCAGCCGGCGACAAGCCTTGGTATTCCCTCCCTCCGGGGAGAGAGCTCTCCGCCTCCTTTTTGTGAAGGTACAGCTCGAACCCATGCTCGTGCATGGCGGTTTTTTCCCAGATCTTCTTCAGTTCTTCAATGTATTTCCGAGTTTGTCCTACGATCTGCATATCATTGCGGATGGAGGCCTTGGGCAGCTCCACCAGGATGCTCTCGTACAGGCCATGCAAAAACATGGCACTTTCGGAATGGTCATCACCCTTGATCGAAGCGTTGAGCTCCGAGATCAATCCAATGGCTTTGCCGATATTCTCCCCTCTTTTCCGCGGATCGTTTTGCTCCATTCCAATGATCGCATGGTCAAGAAAAGTCAAGATGCCATCATACATCATGTGGATGAGCTTGACCGGATGGATCTCCGCCTGGACAGCAGCCTGGCGGTAGGCATTATGTGCGCGGCCGTAGTTCACTTTTTTCCTCCCCATCGAATGGGATCGACTTGTTAACCGTTGCTGTTGCTGTTGCTGGTTCCCCACATCTTGCTCAGACTATTGAACTGGCTGGTGAGATAGCTGGACATGTTGGTCATCTGGTTCATGTATTGGTCCAGCTGGATGAATTGTTGAGTTAAGTTGTCATATTTTTTGTTGAGTCTTGCCGTGTCATCTTGAATCTGCTGATTCAAGTCATCGATCTTGCTCTTGGCGGAATTTTCTTCCGCTTGGACCTGCCCCGTGCTGCCGGTAATCTGGAGCAGATAATTGTTGAGCTGGTCGGCGAATCCGGTGACGCCCGCATTGGAATCGCCCAGGAAAAAGGATTGGACGCCTTCCGGGTCGGAAGAAATAGCGGCGGAGAGGGTGTTGTTGTCGATGGAAATCGTGCCGTCCTCGTTGAATTTCATGCCCAGATCGAAAAGGGTTTTGACCGATCCGTTCCCGGCATTCACCGTGGCGGTCATCAGATTTTCCATCTGGTAGGGCAGATCCGTCACCGTGGTGTTGGCCAATGGTCCAAAGACCTTGGTGTCCTGGTCGTAGCCCGAATGGGAGGAGATTTCCTGCACCAAGCCATTGTACGCATTCACCAGGTCGGTGATTTTTTTGGTGAGCCCGGAGTCGTCGGCCATCACCGTAACCTCGCTGGTACTGCCGCCTCCTTTGTTCAAGGTCATGGTGATGCCGTTCAAAACGTCATTGATGCTGTTTTGCTGGCGGGTGTAGGTGATGCCGTCCACTTCCAACTGGGCGTTCAAGGAAGCCCCGCCATTCCCTTGGACTTCGGTCATGACCAGGTTGTTGATGTTGCTGATTCGATAATTCTCTCCGGTCTGGTTGGCCTTGAGCACGAGATGATAGGCATTGGTGCCGCTGCCATCATTGATGACCGAGGCGGTCACCCCGGGATTCGAGGAATCGTTGTTGATGAGACCCACCAGTCCGCTCAAGGTGGTGCTGGCCGGGACGTCCACCGAGAAGGCGGTGCTGCCCACCGTGAATCCCACTGCGGTATCGGTATTGGTGAGCACCGCATCCGCCGAGGACATGCCGGTGCTCGATTGCCAGGTGGAGTTGGTTGCCAGCCGATCCACCTGGACCGAGACGTCCTGAACGGTGGCGCCGTCCTCGGCGCTGACCCCGACTACCGAATCATCGGAGCTGGTCGCCGTCCGGCCGATATAGGTCGACTGCAACGAGAGATCCTGGGCGATGCTCTGGAAATCGAGGAGCTTTTTTTGGACGGCATTGAACTCGGTGAGCTGCGCATTGAGGTTGGTGATCTGGTCCTGTTTCTGGTTGATGGGCTGCTCGTCCGCCGCCCGCAGTTGATCGAGCATGCCCTGCAGGTCCAGGCCAGAGCCGACGCCGAGGCTGGAGATCGTGCCCAGGCCGGAATTGTTGGTGGAAGCAATGCCGGAGCTGGAAGTTGTGCCGGTGGAAGTCGTGCTGGGAATCGAGCCGATTGCCATGGGTCACCCCTTGCTGGCCTTACCCCAAACGAACAATGGGTGGGGATTTTTGGTTTCTGGCATCATGTTTGTCTCTTCGAGGGCCAAACCTGAAAGCGAGCCCCGGAACATTCGTGCGGCGCGCCTTCCTGGCCAAACCCAGGAAAGGTCGATCTCGGCAGGCCCCACGCCGCAACTCCATCCCTGACAACGTATCGATAACAAGAAGGAATTCCATTAAATTTTTTTTGAAAAAACGCCCTGCGCACGTGCTGACAGCCTTCCCGGCGGAAGAGGAGTACGCCAATAAAGAAAGGGGCAACGGCCCGATTGGCGACCATTGCCCCTGTTGAGGTTGAGATTTAGCTTGGGCCTTGTGCCCTTGAACCTCTTACTTCAGCAGACTCAGAACGCTCTGGGAGCTCGCGTTGGCCTGGGCCATGGCGAAGGTGCCAGCCTGCATCAGGATCTGCATCTTGGAGAAGTTCGAGGACTCCTCGGCGAAGTCCACGTCGCGGATGGACGACTCGGCGGCCGAGATGTTCACCTGGGTCACCGAGAGGTTGGAGATCGTCGAGGTCAGCTGGTTCTGCACGGAACCGAGGCCGGACCGCACCTTGTCCAGAGCCTTCAGGGCCGAGTCGGCAACCGAGATGGCAATCTGGGCGCCGGACTGGCTGGTCACGTCCACGTCGGCCAACCGGTAGACGGTGGATGCCCCGGCCGTGCCCTCAGCGGCGCTATCGGTGGCCGCGCTGTTGGCCGCGAGCGTAGAGCCCGCCGCCAGTCGGGAGCCGGCCTGCAAGGACATGGCCTTGCTCAGGGTGTTGGACCCGGAGGTGGTGTAGGACTTGGTCAGAATGGTCCCGGCCGCGAGGGTGCCGCTGGTGGTGGTGACGTTATTGGTCAGGACCGTATTGGCGGCCAAGACGCTGCCCGAGGCCAGAACGGAGCCCGAGCCGAGCGACATGTAGCCGCCGGAGGCCACGGTTTCGGTATTGGCCAGGGTCACGGTCC
>JAJYKH010000264.1 GCA_021788685.1 Deltaproteobacteria bacterium
GCTCAGGACCAGGGCGAGCTGCCAGTTCATCCAGAAGAGCAGCACCAGGATGCCGCCGAAGCGGATGAAGTCGTTGAAGAGGGTGACGATCACCGAGGTGAACATCTCGTTCATGTTCTGGATGTCATTGGTGAGGCGGGTGACCAGCTTGCCCACCGGCTGCCGGCTGAAGAAGGCGAAGTCGAGCCCGAGCAGGTGGGCGAACAGGTCCTGGCGCATGCGGTGCATGACGTTTTGGCCGGTCCACTCCAGGACCGCCACCTGGGCGAAGTTGGCGAGGAAGCCGATGAGCATCGTCACCAGGAACACCCCCGCCAACCGGGCCAGGCCCCCCAGGCGGACAGCCAGCGCCGGCCCGGTGTTGACGATGTAGCGGTCCACCCCGAGCCGGAGCAGGTAGGGCAGGGTCAGACTCGCGCCCACCACCAGGAAGGAGAGGAGGACGGCCGCCAGCACCTCCCGCCAGGAGGGGCGGATGTAGCGGAGGATGCGGCGCCAGAGGCCCAGGTCCCCCAGCTGGCCGAGCTGGTCTTCCTCGAAGTAGCCGAAGCCGTGCTGCACCTTATCCCTCTCCGGTGGTGGTCTGGTATTCGTAGATGGACCGGTAGAAGCCCGGCCGGGCGATCAGCTCCCGGTGGGTGCCGTGGGCGGCGATCCGGCCCTGCTCCAGGACCATGATGGTGTCGGCCTCGATGAGCGGCGCCACCCGGTGGGAGACGATGATGCAGGTGCGCCCGATCAGGTATTTGGCGAGAGACCGGATGATGGCGTGCTCGGTTTCCATGTCCACGGCGGAGAGTCCGTCGTCGATGATGAGAAAGGGCCGGTCGAGGAGAAGGGCCCGGGCCAGGGCGAGCCGCTGCTGCTGCCCGCCGGAGAGCTTCACCCCCCGCTCGCCGATGCGGGTGCCGTACCCTTCCGGCATGGCGAGGATCTCTTCGTGGATGGCCGCCGCCCTGGCCACCGCCTCGATCTCCCCCCGGGAGGCCCCGGGCCGGCCGATGGCGATGTTGGCGCCGATGGTCTCGGCAAAGAGCACCACTTCCTGGGGGACGTAGGCGATCTGGCCCCGGACGGCGGCGAGCGGCAGGGCGTTGACGTCGGTGCCGTCGAGGAAGATGGTCCCGTCCGGCACCGGATACAGGCGGGCGAGCAGGTGGCAGAGGGTGGTCTTGCCGGAGCCGGTGGGGCCGACAATGCCGGTGAGGCCCGGCCGGATCCGGAGATCGATCCCCTGGAGGGCCGGGGCCAGGGCCGGCCCGTAAGCGAAGGCGAGGCGCTGCACCGTGAAGGTGCCCGGGGCCGGCGGCAGGCCGTGGGGGGCGGCGGGGTCGGTCAGGGCGGGGCGGGCGCGGATGACGGCGTCGATCCGGTCAAGCGAGGTGATTCCCCGCTGGAAGAGATTGGTGACCCAGCCCATGGCCATCATCGGCCAGGTGAGCATGAAGAGATAGGCCACGAAGGCCACGAAGTCGCCGGCGGTGATCCGGCCGGCGATGGTGAGCCGCCCCCCGAAGAAGAGGACCAGGAGCAGGCTCGCGTTCGCCACCAGCCCGGCCAGCGGGAAAATGGCCCCCTGGACCAGGGCCACCCGGATGTTGTCGTGAATGTAAGCGCGGCCGAGCCGGTCGAACTGCAAGGTCTGGAGCTTCTCCTGGGTGTAGGCCTTGATGAGGCGGATGGAGGAGATGGTGCTGCGGGCGAACTGGGTGAGATTCGAGAACTGCTCCTGGACCCTCTTGAACCGCTGGTGGAGCTTGGCCGAAAGAATGCTGGTGAGCACCGCCAGGACGGGCATGGGCGCCACGGCGATCAGGGTGAGGGTCGGATGGATGGCGACCATGAAGGCCAGGGCGGCCACCGTCATCACCACGGAATCGGTCAGGGCGACCAGTCCCATGCCCGAGGCGAGCTGGACCGCGGTGAGGTCGTTGGTGGCCAGGGCCATGATCTCGCCCGGGGGATGGCGCTGGTAAAAGGGACGATCGAGGAGCAGCAGGTGGGAAAAGAGCCGGTCTCGGAGGTCCCGCTCGAGGATCCGGGAAAAGCCGAGCACCAGATAGCGCCACGAGAAGCGCAGGACGGCGATGACCAGGGCCACGCCGAAAATTGCCAGGCCGTCATGGAGGAGGGATTCCCGGGTGGCCGTGCCCCGCTCCAGTGCATCCACTCCCTTCTTGACGATGCGGGGGACCCACAGCTGCAGGAAGTCGACGGCGAGCAGGGAGGCGAACCCGGCGGCCAGCTGCAGGCGATGCCGCCGGTACACGGGGGCGACCAGGCGCAGGGCGGCCCTGGGGGGCGGGGCGGTATCGGTGGCGGGCGACAAAATCAGAACCTGTGAGGCCGAAAGTACCCGGAAAATATGATGATCTCGCAAAAAGCCGCCGGGATCGTTTGACCGTCATCCCGGCGGAGGCCCGGAATCCAGTGCTTTCAGTGGCTGGACCCCCGGCTTGCGCGGGATGACGGCTTTTTGCGAGGCCGACAATTTTCGAAACGGTCAGGACCGAAGAAAGGAGATGGGCTGCCGGCAGGTGCTTTTTTTCAACCTGCGGAAACCGCAGCCCAAGAGTAACAGATCGGGGCGGCCCCTGTCCAGCCGGGCGGCCCCCGATGGGCCGTCCGAGCGAAAAAGGGGCAGCCGGGGTTTTTCCTTTACTCCGGGAAACGCGCTGCCCTATCATGCAAATGGAGGGGCGTTCTTCCGCCCCAAGCCCCTGGGGCGGATGCACCGCGGCCCCAGGTCCGGACCTTCCAACCGGAAGAGGCACCCTCCTTCCTGAACCGGTCCTGCCCGGAAACCAGCACCGAAGCACTCGGGACATTCGCGACGGCACCGCCCCCTCTCCGGCTTCCAGAAAATCGGCCGCTCATCGCCCCATCGGGGCGCCGGCGGCCGACCTGCGAGGCGTGACGGTCATGCCTTTTCGCGGGGGCCGTTCCCGCAAACAAGCTGCTGGTCCTGGCCGGGCGGGCCCGGGACGTGGGAGGGGAGATAGGCGATTCAAAAAAACAAGAGGGGAAAACATTCTATGATCTTGCTCAAGAAGTTCATCTGTACCGCATGTGGTCACGAATGGGAGCTGCCCCTGGCCTTGGGGGAAAACCACGGCATGTGCCCGGCCTGCGGCCGGGAGAAGGCGCACCGCATCGACGCCGGGGTCCGCCGGCAGGATTTCGAGCCGGCCCGCCAGGATGCGGCGGCAGCCGGGCAGGTGCAGCTGTGATCGGCCCGGTTCCCTGAAAAAACGGAGCAATAGGCTCAGTCGAGCCCGCGGGTGCCATGGCACACCGCGGGCTCTTTTTTGGGGCATGCTCCCGTCGTGCCGTCCCGCGGGTGGTCAAATGGCTTGACTTCTCTCCCGATTCTGCAATACTCCTATTTCGTTTTCCTGCAAACAAGGAGAGAACGCATGGCGGTCAAGGTGGGGATCATCGGCGGCTCGGGGCTCGATGACCCGGACATTCTGAAGGACCCCAAGGTGGTCGCGGTCGCCACCCCCTACGGCACCCCCTCGTCGCCGCTTACCTGCGGGGCGATCGCCGGGGTGGAGGTGGCCATCCTGGCCCGGCACGGCAAGAGCCATTCCATCCTGCCTTCCAAGGTGAATTTCCGGGCCAACGTCTGGGCCCTCAAGGAGCACGGCTGCACCCACATCCTCGCCACCACCGCGGTGGGCTCGCTGCGGGAGGAGATCGCCCCGGGGCACCTGGTCTTCCCCGATCAGTTCATCGACTTCACCAGGAAAAGGGAGACCACCTTCTTCGACGAGGAGGTGGTGGTCCATACCCCCATGGCGGAGCCGTTCTGCCCCCGCCTGCGGCGGCTGCTCGCCCAAGAGGCCGGGCAGCTCGGCATCCCTCACCACGTGGCCAAAACGGTGGTCACCATCGAGGGACCGCGCTTTTCCACCCGGGCCGAAAGCCACATGTTCCGGGCCTGGAACGCGGACGTCATCAACATGAGCACCGTGCCGGAGGTGAACCTGGCCCGGGAGAAGAAGATCCACTACGCCACGGTCGCCATGTCCACCGATTACGACTGCTGGCGGGAAGGCGAGGAGTCCGTGACCTGGGAAATGATCCTCGCGACCATGCAGAAGAACGCCCGGAGCGTGATCGAGCTCTTCCTGCGGGTCATCCCGCGGATCGAAGAGTATGAGGATGTTTGCGTCAGCTGAGTTATGATGATCTTGCAAAAAGCCGCCGGAATCGTTTAGCCGTCATTCCGGCGTAGGCCGGAATCCATTGTTTTCAGTATGTTAGAATAGCACTGGACCCGGCCTACGCCGGGGTGACGACTTTTTGCGAATCCGTCAGAGTTATCATCAACGAGAGGAGAAACCATGCCGATCAAGGGCCGCATCCGGTCGATCCCGGACCATCCCAAGAAGGGGATCATCTTCAGGGACATCACCACCCTCATCAAAGACCCGGTGGGCTTCCGCCTGGTCATCGACTCCATGACCCAGCGCTACATCACCGGGGAGGTCCCCTT
>JAJYKH010000265.1 GCA_021788685.1 Deltaproteobacteria bacterium
ACTCCGGGCAGGGCAGGGGCTGCTGGCCGGCCGCCGGGCCGGTCTGGAGGAAGGCCGGGAGAAGCTTGCAGCCGGCGCCTGCCCGTTCTTCAGGGAACCGTGCCGGAACATCGCCGATCAAGTCCTGCGGGACGTATTCACCGCCAGGCTGGCGGAGATCGATCGGGAGAGCGCGGAGCTGGAGAAGAAGATCTCGGCG
The DNA here is from genome assembly GCA_021788685.1 of Deltaproteobacteria bacterium. Taxonomy (GTDB): domain Bacteria; phylum Desulfobacterota; class Desulfobulbia; order Desulfobulbales; family UBA5123; genus JAJYKH01. The sequence continues at coordinate 200 of JAJYKH010000265.1, forward strand.
CTCCAGGAGGAATGCGGAAAGGCGGAAATGGCCCGGCTGGAGCTGGATTCCCGAACGGTTCGCGCCCGGGAGCTCGAAAAACAGCTCGCGGCCCTGGGCGCGCGGCGCCAGGAGAACGAGAAGCGGAGAGCCGGTCTCGCCGGCCTGCGGAAGCAGCAGGAAGAGGCCGCAGCCAAAGCGGCCGGACACCAGGAGAAGCTCAAGGACTTCGGCAACCTGGATGCGGAGATCGCCAGGGTCGAGAGGGAGCGGCTCCGGCACCAGACGGAGCGGGACCTTTTCCTGGCCAGCCAAAAGGACGCCCAGGACTTGGAGCCCCGCATGGCTGCCCTCGGGAAGATGACCGACCTCCTGAAGGAGCTGCAGGCGGGCCTCGCCGCCAAAGGACAGGAGTTGACGGATCTGGAGCGGGAATATGATCCCGAGCGTCATCGCGGAATGCGGCAGGAGAAGGAAAAGACCTTAGAAGCGATTGCCGCCCTCCGGCAGCAGCTGGCCGGCCTGGACAAGGACCGGCTGCGCCTGGAGGAGGAGATCGGCAGGCTGAAGCAGGTCCGGCAGGATGTCGAGGGCAAGGCAATGGCGAAGAAGAAAATGGAGCACAAGGGAGCCCTGATCAAGCTCCTCCGCACCCGGGTGTTCAACCACGTCTCGGCCCGGCTCTCCGAGCGCTACCGCGAGGAGATCAGCCTCCGGGCGGACCGCATCTACCGCACCATCGCAGAAACCGACGAGGAGCTGGCCTGGGGCGACAAGTACCAGATCATCCTCCGGGACCTCCACGAGGGGACCCTCCGGGAGCGCACCGACGACCAGCTCTCAGGCGGCCAGATCATGAGCGCGGTGGTGGCCCTGCGGCTCGCGCTTCTCCAGACCATCGGTGCCCGCATCGCCTTCTTCGACGAGCCGACCTCGAACCTCGATGCCGCCCGCCGGGAGAACCTGGCCCGCGCCTTCCGGGCCATTGACGTCGGCCGGGAGGAGGTGACCGAGCACTGGTACGACCAGCTCTTCCTCATCAGCCACGACGTGGCCTTCACCGAGATCACCGATCAGGTGATCACCTTGGGGGCATCCTGACCCTTACCTTCTGCTCGGCAGCGGGGTCCCGGCCGGGAAACAGCCCCTCCGATTCCGTTAAAAAACGGAATTGCCAAAGCAACCAGAAACCCCAACAATGAAATTGGTCCGACCGTAAAAAGATCCCTGTTGGTGGGCTCCATGGCAATGCCGTGAAGTGGAAGACCTTTCTGCGCCCCAACGTTCGCCGGTTGCTGGTCCTGTGCCTGATCGCCGCGGCTGTCGCGGTCTTTTTCTGGTGGCGGAGCCAGCCGGAGCCGGCACGATATGTGACCAGCGCCGTCACCCGCGGTTCGATCGTCAAGTCCATCGTCACGACTGGGACCGTCAATCCGGTGGTGACGGTCCAGGTCGGGACGTACGTTTCGGGGGTCATCAAGGCGATTTACTGCGACTACAACACGCAGGTCAAGGCCGGCCAGCTCTGCGCCAAGATCGATCCCCGGCCGTATCAGCTGATTGTGGACCAGGACGTGGCCAATCTCGCAAGCGCCAGGGCGCAACGCGAGAAGGACCGTGCCAATCTGACCTACAACAGAACCAACTACGAGCGCGATCTCAAGCTCCTCAAGGAGGGGGTCGTTTCGCAGGACACGGTCGATAGCGACAAGAGCGCCACCGAGCAGGCCGAAGCCCAGGTGAAGCTCGATGACGCGGCCATCGAGCAGCATCAGGCGGCGCTCAACGCGGCACGGGTCAACCTCGGGTACACCGATATCGTCTCGCCCGTCAGCGGGGTGGTGGTTTCGCGCAACGTCGATGTCGGGCAGACCGTCGCCGCGACTTTCCAGACCCCGACCCTGTTCCTGATCGCCAAGGACCTGACCAAGATGCAGGTCGATACGAACGTGAGCGAATCCGACGTGGGCGGCGTCAGGGTCGGCCAGCAAGCCTATTTCTCCGTCGAGGCCTATCCCGACAAGTTCTTCTGGGGGCACGTCACCCAAGTCCGCCAGGCGCCGATCACGGTGCAGAATGTGGTCACCTACGATGTGGTCGTTGGGGTGGAGAACCCCAGCCTCGAGCTCCTGCCCGGGATGACCGCGAACACCCGCATCATCACCGCCGAGCGCCGGAACGTCCTTCGGGTCCCGCTCCAGGCGATCCGTTTCTCGCCAGGAGGTCTCCACCAGCCGCCATCCTCGGGAACCGGAACGTCCCCGCCAGCGGCCAAGCGTGTATGGGTGCTGCGCGATGGCCGCCCGCAGGCGATCAGGGTCACCACCGGACTGAGCGACAACACCTCCATCGAGATAACCGGGGGGCCCCTCAAGGCGGGCGATCCCGTGGTCGTCAACGAGATCGCCGCTCAAGCTAGCAGCAAGGCGCCACCCAAGCCGCCGTTCCGCTTGTAAGATCCCCGGGAGACGCAAGCCGTGGCCGAGCGCGTGATCGAGGTTCGCAACCTCACCAAGTCCTACCGGCTCGGGGACATCGAGGTCCTGGCCCTGCGGGGCGTCGATCTGGTGGTCGAGCGTGGCGAGTTCGTGGCCATCATGGGGGCCTCCGGTTCGGGTAAGTCCACCCTCATGAACATTCTGGGCTGTCTCGATCAGCCGACGGAGGGAGAGTACCTCCTTGAAGGGGTCGACACGGCATCGCTCGATGAGCCGGCCCTCGCCCGGATTCGCAGCCTGCGAATCGGCTTCGTGTTCCAGAATTTCAACCTGCTCGCCCGCACCAGCGCGGCGGAGAACGTCTCCCTGCCGCTGTTCTATTCCGGGCGCATCGCCGACAGCGCCGCGCGAGTGCGTGAATCGCTCCGCACCCTTGGCCTCCAGGGCCGGGAAGAAAACCATCCGAGCCAGCTCTCCGGCGGGCAGCAGCAGCGGGTCGCCATTGCCCGGGCATTGGTCAACGATCCGGCGATCCTGCTGGCCGACGAGCCGACCGGCAATCTCGACTCGAAGACGGCCGAGGACATCATGGCCACCCTGCAGCGCTTCAACCGCGAGCGCGGCCTTACGGTGGTGCTGGTGACCCATGAGCCGGATATGGCCGCTTTCGCCGATCGGATCATTACCATGCGCGATGGAGTCATCATCTCCGACGAGCGGGCCGCCCCAAAGGCCGAACAGATCGCTCCCTCGCCAATCCCGGCGCCGTCGGCCCCGGCGGTCCAAGAGCCCCAAGGCTTCGAGGCCGCCTGGCCGTTCGCGCGCATGGCGCTGCTGGCGGCTGGCCGCGCCCTGGCCCGCAACAAAATGCGTTCCGCCCTGACCATGCTCGGTATTTTCATCGGGGTGGCCGCTCTGATCACCATGGTTGCCGTGGGCGAGGGGGCCAACGCCGCGGTCCGGCAACAGATCGAAAGCCTGGGCACGAATCTCATCATCGTGCTGCCGGGCGCCACCACGACCAGCGGCGTGCGCGCGGGATTCGGCAGCGCCTCGACCCTTACGGTCGCCGATGCAGACGCGATTCAGAGGAATGACCCGGCAGTGGCCAACGTGTCTTACCTGACCCGCCAGATCGCCCAAATCCAGTACGGCAACAAGAACTGGAGCACGGTCGTGCAAGGGATATCGCCCAGTTATCTCGCCATCCGGAATTGGGCGGTCGTGGCAGGCCGCACGATGAGCGAGGAGGACGAGCGCAATGCCAGCCGGGTGTGCCTGCTCGGGCAGACGGTTCTCCGAAACCTGTTCGGGGCATATGAAAATCCTGTTGGGGCCACCATCTTCATCAAGAACGTGCCCGTGGAGGTGGTCGGGGTCCTCGCCGCCAAGGGCCAGTCCGGGTACGGCCAGGACCAGGACGACATCGTCCTGATCCCGTTCACCACGGCGGAACGCAAGATCCTCGGGGTCTCCACCCCGACCCAGACCCAGCCCGCCACCGGCACCACCTACCCCCCGCCGCCCAATCCCTTCGGGATCAAGCCGAAGCTGACCGGCTACGTCAATATCATCTTCGTCCAGGCCGTCAGCACCGGGGCGGTCTCTACGGCGGTCAAGCAGGTGACCCATACCTTGCGGCGACGCCACCATATCCAGCCGGGGCAGAACGATGACTTCGGGGTGCGCAACATCAGCGACATCACCCAGGCCGCCGAAAGCAGCAGCCGCTCCATGGCCGTGCTGCTCGCCGCGGTTGCCTCGATCTCCCTGCTGGTCGGCGGGGTGGGGATCATGAACATCCTCCTCGTGTCGGTCACCGAACGCACCCGGGAGATCGGCGTCCGCATGGCGATCGGT
>JAJYKH010000266.1 GCA_021788685.1 Deltaproteobacteria bacterium
GCCACTGGATATCATCGTCCAAAGCCAGGGTTCGAGTCCCGTTGGGGTCACCAAGTGCTTATTCCTAGAGGGTCAACTGCTTGCCGGTTGGTCCTCTTTTTTTGCTGCTTTGCCGACCCCATGCCGGTTAAGGACCTCATATCCCAGGACTGCAGCTCCTGATCGGCTTTTCATCAGCACCGGCTCACCGTTTTTGATGGCGTGGCCGGAAAGCTCGCGGATGTGGGCGGCCACCACCTCGCACTTGACCGTGAGGAGGAAGTAGATCGGCGCCCGGACCAGCGAGAGGGTCTCGAAGTTGCCCTGACCCTTACTGATGACGAGGTCCGCGCTCGCAAACGTTTCCCCGAAGGAGCGGCTGCATTGCCTAAGCGGCGTGCCCGGGCAGCCGGTGCCGTTGCTGATCACCCTGCACAGCCGGTCCAGCCCGCACTGCTCAGCGTCTCCGGCCAGAGCGTCGTTGATGATCGGCTTCTCCTTCACCGCCAGGATCACTTTCTTCCCCATCCCCACCAGCCGCTCGATCAACAGCCCGTCTGCCACCAGCTCCCCGCAGTTGTCCGCCAGGCAAAGGATGTTTCCGGCCTTGGCCAGGTCCCGCTGCAGCTCTTCATATTCGTTGATGGACAGGGGGCGGCGAAAGCTCTCGTCGAGGCTCCGCCGGGCATCGAACCGGTGGTGCGCCCCGTAGTCGATGACATTGCCGGCAATGGCCAGCCTGACCGCAGCCTGGAGGGGATCGGCTGCCGCTTCGATCCGGGCGGCCAGCTCCGGGCGCATGTCCATGGCCAGCCGGTTGCTTTCTTCCTTGAGGCCGGCGAAGGGATCGGCGCAGCCGGTGGCCTCGGCGATGCGGGCGTAGAGGTGCATGGAATTCTCGGGCGGGCTCACCGTGAAGTTGGTTCCGGCGAGCTGCCGGGCAGCGGCGGTCAGGAGCCGCCGTTGCAGGTCACCATCGGCAGTGGCCCGGCGGATGGCGAACAGGGCCTGCCTGAGCAGGCAGGGGAGGCAGTCGAGGGAGGTTTGCATTTTACTCAAGAGTAACAGGTAACGAGAAAGGACCTCATCGCTCGTCTGGACCTGTCACCTGTCACTCGTCATTTGTCCATTCGTTTCAGCAAATACTCCTGCCTTACGTTTCCCAGTGCATTGAAAATGTTGGCCTCGATCCGCGGTTCGGCACAGAGGTCCGCGAGGAGGGCGCGGACTTTTTCCCGTTTGGAATCGCTCGCCAGGGGGCAGGGGTTGGGGACCGGGGAGATGGAGAGCGCTTCGGCGAGCTTCCTGATCTCTTCTTTATTAATGAAGGCAAGTGGGCGGATGAGGGCCAACCGGCCCTCGAACAGCTCCTGGCGGGGCACCATGGTGCTGAGATTGCCGCTGTAGAGCAGGTTGAGGAAGAAGGTTTCGATGAGATCTTCGCGGTGGTGGCCGAAGGCGATCTTGTTGAACCCCTTCTCGCCGGCCAGGGCGAACAGCCGGTTGCGCCGCTGGCGGGCGCAGTGATAACAGCCGCTTTTTCCTGCCTCGACCACCAACGCCCGCCGACCGTAATCAGTCTGTTCTATAAGGTAGTCCGCCCCCAGCCCCCGGAGCTGTTCTTCCACCAACCCGGAATTCCCCTCGCCAAAGCCCATGTCGAGATGCACGGCCAGGAGCCGGTAATCAATGGGGGCCTTGCGGCGCCAGTGGTGGAGGAGCCAAGTCAGCACCAGGCTGTCGACCCCGCCGGAAACCGCGATCAGCACCCGGTCGCCGTCGGCGAGCATGCGGTACGCGTGCAGCGCCTGGCCGATCAGCCGGTTGGCTTTGGCGGGCAGGGTGCTCAAGGGGCGGCGTGCCGCAGCTGCTGCAGCGGCTCACAGTCCTTGAGCTCCTGCTGGAGGCCATCACGAGCCAGCTCCCGGGCGGTGAGCCATTTGAAGCTCCGGCTGGCCGCCTTGTGGAAGGCCAGGATGTTTTCGGACAGGGGCTGCTGGGTCTCGGCGAACTGGCCCACGCAGGCCACCCTGCCGTTGTCCACCCGCAGGAGCTGGAACCGGAAGCCGACGGAGGCGGGGCTGCTTGCAGCATAATTGGTGCCCACCCGCTCCGCATAGGTCCCGATGCCTGTGAGCAGCACCGCATCACTCCCGAGCTTTTTCCCTACCTCGCGGGCCCTTTCCAGACGGCCGGCAGTGAGGTCGCCGCTGAGCGCCTCCAGCCGCTCTTCCGTGAGAAGGCTCACATCTTCGCTCCCGGCGAAGTATTCGGCATAGAGCCCATCGAGCACCTCCGCCCCGGTGTGCAGCTCCTTGATCGTTGCCGGCGAACCGTTCTGCTCGATCTGGGGGGTGGTCGGCAGGATCACGAGGGTGCGGATGGGCGGCTCATTAATCTGGGGGGCGGGCGGCTCTTTCTTGACGGGAGCGCAGCCGCTGGCCGCTGACAAGGTCAGCAGCCCGGTCAGCACGAAGGCGGGGATGATGCGCACGGACGTTCTCCTTGCTGGGTTATAAGGGGACAACTCTCTTTCCATTATCTTTTATCTTTGAAGAAGGACCGGCACGTACAATTACAAAAAACCCTTTGAGGACAGCGGCCCGGTGGCGCGGGGCTCGGCCGCGGTGGCCTGGTCCAGGGCCTTGCCCAGTGCCTTGAAGATCGCCTCCAGGATATGGTGGCTGTTTTTGCCGTGCGCCAGCTCCACATGGAGGGTGAGGCCGGCGTGGAGGGTGAAGGCGCGGAGGAACTCCTGGACCAGGGCGGTGTCGAAGGCGCCCACCTTCTGGTCGGGGAGCTTCACGCCGTAGTGGAGGTATGGGCGGTTGGAAAGATCGAGGGTGACCCGGGCCAGTGACTCATCCATGGGGACCGCCCCCTGTCCGTAGCGCCGGACGGCACTGAAATCGCCGAGGGCGGCCTTGAGGGCCTGGCCCAGGCAGATGCCCAGGTCCTCCACCGTGTGGTGGTCGTCCACCTGGGTGTCGCCGGTGGCCTCGATGGCGAGATCGAAAAAACCGTGGACCGCGAGCAGGGTGAGCATGTGGTCCATGAATCCCACCCCGGTTTTGATGGCGGTCTCGCCGCGGCCGTCGATGCGCAGGGAGAGCTTGATATCAGTTTCCTTGGTGCGGCGGTGGATCTCGCTGTGCATCGGCGAAGAAGAAGCCATGGGATTCTCCTTGTGAGAGGAAATGGGCCGCCTGGTTGGAAAAAGGTGACGGGCTGTTTTGACAAACCGCCAACGGGCGGCTATAGTGTAGGTCTCACCTATACCAGCTAGCGGGAGCGGCTGGCAAGAGGAGAGCCCGGGATTTCTTCAAAAAAGACCGGGAAGAAAGCTCCGGCCCCACCCGCTCCGGCCCGTCCGCCGGGGCTTGGCTGCCCGTGTTTTCCCAACTTTTTTGGTTGACAAGGGATTGGGGGGTTGATATATAGGCACCGTCCAATCCGAGAGCGAGCGGGAATAACTCAGTGGTAGAGTGCAACCTTGCCAAGGTTGAAGTCGCGAGTTCGAATCTCGTTTCCCGCTCCAGCCAGTTCTGAAAGGTTCGATCGAATCGAACCTTTTTATTATTTCGATCACCGGCCGTTTTTCTTTTTCTCCCTGGATTCAGGGCCGGAGATCCGTCGGGACGCACTTTTCATCGGCACACGAGGATGAGCATGAAGACCTATTTGACGCCGGTCAAAGAGATTGACAGAAAGTGGTACCTGGTCGACGCCCAGGACATGGTCCTCGGCCGGCTGGCCTCCGAGGTCGCCAGGCGGCTGCGGGGCAAGCACAAGGCCACCTACTCCACCTTCACCGACAACGGCGATTTCATCATCGTGGTGAATGCCGACAAGGTCCGGCTGACCGGCAACAAGTGGGACGACAAGGTCTATTACCACCACACCGGCTACCTGGGGGGACTCAAGGAGATCACGGCCCGGGAGATGCTGGCCAAGAAGCCGGAGGACCTGATCATGAAGGCGGTGCGGGGCATGCTGCCCAAGAATACCCTCGGCCGTCAGCAGCTCAAGAAGCTGAAGGTCTATGCGGGGGGTGAGCACCCCCATGCGGCGCAGCAGCCGGAAAAGCTGGAGCTCGCCAAATCCAATCATTGATGAGAGAAGCAGATGGCCGATAACTACTACGCAACCGGAAAGAGAAAAAGCGCAATCGCCCGGGTCTGGCTTGCCCCCGGCAACGGCGAGTTCAAAGTGAACGACCGGGGCCTCGACGAGTACTTCGGCGGCCTGCAGGTGCGCAAGAAAATCGAGCACCCCTTCGTCCTGACCCAAAGTTTGGAGAAGTTCAACGTGCTCGCCAGCCTGCGGGGGGGCGGCAAGGTCGCCCAGGCCGACGCCCTGCGGCACGGCATCTCCAAGGCCCTGCTCGAGGTGGACCCGGAAATGCGGAGCGCGCTCAAGAAAGCCGGCATGCTCACCCGCGACTCCCGGGTGAAGGAGAGGAAGAAATACGGCAAGCGGGCG
>JAJYKH010000267.1 GCA_021788685.1 Deltaproteobacteria bacterium
CTCTGACGTCCCGGCCGATGCACTCCGTCGACACCCGCCTCTATTACAACTATCTCGACAAGGCCAACGACTCCACCGTCATCACGACCATCGAACCAAGTGGTGATGTGGCTACCAACTCCGACACCCTCTTCGGTTACCGGAAGAACGACGCCGGAATCGATGTGGGATTCCATCTGCCTCTGGAGAGCAAGGCGGAGGCAGGATACGAATACCGGGCTATCGACCGCAGCAATCGCCCCATCGTGGAGAAGACCACCGACAACACTGTCCATGTGCAGCTCATCAACCGGTCGCTTGACTTCATGACCGGCAAGATCCGGTACGAGCATCTGTTCCGGGATACCGACTCGGGCGAGATCGTCCCGCCCGGGACGACCGCCGCCGATGCGGACTTCTTCCGGCTCTTCCTCGGGCGGTTCGACGCCATCGACAAGGACGAGGACAAGGCCGAGCTGGATCTCTCCTTCTTCCTGCTCCCCAATGTGGACCTGGGATTCGAGTACCGATGGAAGAAAAACGATTACAAGGATACGATCATCGGCCGAACCAACGATAAACGGCATGAATTCTACGGGGATATCCTGTGGCGGCTGCCCAGGCAGTCGACCCTCTCGGCCTTTGCCGGCTACGAGATCATCAAGCTGGACTCCACCCATTACTCCTGGAACTCCGCCAACAGCTCGGCCGATCCGCTGGTAAATGACGGCAACCCGGCATCCTTCCTCTGGACCCAGGACACCGATGACGACTTCTGGACTTACGGGATTTCCGTCCGGACGCCGATCGTGCCGAAGGTGCTCGATGCGGCCCTTTCCTGGAGGCAGGATAGATCGGACGGGGAGGTCGATTTCACCACCCAGGGGCCGACCCCGCTCATCGATATCGGGAATTCGGACGATTACGACCTGAAGCTCCTGGAGGCCACGCTCATCTATGCCTTGGCCCCGAAAACCGACATCACGCTCGGTTATATCTACGAGAGGTTCAAATACAACGACCTAAAGCTTGATAATTATCAATACACCCCGGCGCAAGCCTACCTGAGCGGGGTCTACACCGATCTCGATTACAATGCCAACATCGGTTATCTGCTCCTTTCCTACAAATTCTGACCGAGCGGAAGCGCAAGTCGTGGGAAAGGCGCCGCCAGGCGCCTTTCCCATTTGTGGCTCGCCCGATCAAACGGACGGAGCTTTACACCCTCCTTCCGCAAGTTTGCACACGGCCTGAAAGGAGGTTATGGTAGGGCTTTTGGGCGAGATTGAAAACGCGTGGTTGGAAACTCGCGGGGGGCGAGGCAGCAGGCAGTCGGGACAAGGAGGGAACCCGATGACGGAGCGGAACGGCCAGGAAGGCAGAGAATTCGAGAGCAAGCTCATTCCCATCATGCGGGAGGGGGTGGAGATCGTCAAGCTGATCGTCTTCAAGGAGCTGCGCGACTCCCTTGTCAGCCGGGAGGCGGGCCTGCCGCCGGCCGAGGCGGCCAAGCTCGCGGGCGCCATCATCAATGAGCTGTTCGGCACCCCCAACCCCCAGCCCGAGCTCGCCGCCTTCGTCGAGGAGAACCGGGGCCGGATCGAGGAAGAGCTGCGCGGCCTCGCCGGCCGGCTGGCGAAGCTGCGCATTCCGCTGACCGATGGGTTGCGGGTGCAGTTCCTCTGTGATTCCCTGGAAGGGCAGCCCAGCGAGGCCACCCTCGCCCGGGCCAGGGAGCTGGGGGTGTTGATGGTCGACCGCGAGGTCCCCCTGCCCAGGAATTTCCTCGACCTGGTGCGCCGCCTGGGTGCGGCATACGGACTGCTGGTGCCTACCGAGCAACGGACTGCGGGATGATCCTGCTTCCTCGGCCGGAAGCGCCATAGCTCGCCCCCTTTGATGGCGATCCCTGTCACGATCTTGTCAAAGCCGCACCGCCACCGTTGCAGCAATTGTTGGTTTCTTCATGGCATTTCTCACCAAAAGATTCAAACGGCGATTAGCGGGGCTTGGGGGTAAATCTTGACTTTGACTGTCACGGATAAAGAATTGACCCATGTCCCTGCACGAGAGTCCGTCGGGCCGAATCCGACGGATCGGGGAAAAAATGGGACAAAGCGAAATCTTCTCGTAGACGAGAATGGCGTCCCCCTTGTCACTCGTCGTCACCGGTGCCAACCGACATGATAGCGTTGCTCTCGGTTCCTTGCTGAAGGCACGAATCATCGAGCCAGCACAAGATACCCCCCAGAACCTGTGCCTTGTGCAGCATATGTGGGTAAAGAGAATGTCGTGGAAACCAACGGCCTTATCCCCCACATCCGACCCAGGGGCGAGGAGAAGAAGCTGATCGAGAAGGATCCAACTTTCAAGGCACGCAGATGGGTGGTTGAGCTGGCGCATCCCTGGTTCAACCGGTTTCGGAAGCTTGTCCCGCGATACGAGAAGACAGACCTCTCGTACAACGGGCTGTGCGCCTTGGCAGCTGCGATGATTGTGCTGAACAAATCATTGTTATTTATAGATAAGCACTAAAAAGATCGAAGGTGGTGGCAGGGAGTCAAACGCCGTCGGAGGCAATTCGGGGGCGATGGGAAACCTCCGCTTTCTCCTTGACATTACTTATCATAGACGTCCCATTCTCTAGTTGGCGAGAGCCAGCAGGGCTTTACGCCTCGGATTTCAGGCCAAAAAATCAGCTAAGCAGTGAAAACGGGCTTATCTTTGATAGGGTCATGACTAGAACAGCGGATGTTTTCTGAGGGGGCCGAGCAGCACGGAAGCGGCACCCTCACCCCTGTGGTTGGCTTAGCAGCATCCCCATCGCGGGCAATTATTAGCGTCGACGGTGGTGAGGCTGGTCATTTTTTAAAGAACGGCGGAAAATCCGGCCAAGAAGGATAACCTGTCACGGATTCAGGTCTATACAAATCAGGCAGTTACACGGTTTTGATTTAGTTTAAAATAGATCACCTCATATCCATTCAAGTTTCCGTTATTTTTATACGGAAATGGTTGGAGCGAATCCTGGTATTCGGCGCGCGCGAATAGCCCCTTGCCGACAATGCGCCGGTTGTTCCGTTCTCGCCCGTTATGGGTCGGGAGGTTGGGAGAGCGGAGATTTTCCGGGCTCTCTGGGGAAAAAAATTATTTGGGTGGGGAATGTGACTAACCTGCAGGATGAGGGGAACCCAGCCGGAGGGGGGTGCAGGACTTGCCTGTATTCGGAGTCCGATCACGAGGCCTGAAGGGGCGCCGCCGGCACCAACACCTTCAAAACCCCATCAATCCGTTCCACCTGCCGCCGCACTTCGCTGGCTTCTTCCCCACTCCACCCGTGACGCTCCTTCCGGGCAACCAGCGCCGCCAGCATCCCCTCCAGGGCGGCCACCGCGCCTGGCACATCGAGATCGTCCGCCAGCCGCTCCATAACCGCCTCATGCAGCCGGACAGACGGCTGATCCGGTTTGGTTTGTTGTCTGGGGTTTGACGGCTTCTCCAGCTCACCGATCAGTCCATGCAGCCGGTCCAGCCTGTCGCGGGCCTGCTCCAGATACGCATCGTTCAGATCGAGCTTCTCCCGGTAATGGCAATCGATCAGGGCGAAGCGCAGGTGCTGCGGGGTGAGCCCCTTGGCGAGGAGGTCCGCCGGGTAGACGATGTTGCCCCGGCTCTTGGACATCTTGACCCCGTTCAGGAGCACGTAGCCGCCGTGCAGCCAGTACCGGGCGAATTCCTTGCCGGAAAAGGACTCCATCACCGCCAGGTTGTAATCGTGGTGGCGGAAGAGGTTGTCCACGCCGCCGCAGGCGATGTCGATCTGGTCGCCCAGGTGCTTGTGGATGATGGCCGGGTCCTGGATGTTCCAGGAGGGGCGCCCCGGGCCGAGGGCGGTTTCCCAGCAGAAGCCTTCCACCCGGTCCTCCCGCCGGCAGCCGTGCCAGAGGATGAAGTCGCCCAGGTTCCAGCGCTGGCCGGGATACGTATCTTTCCGGAAGCGCCGCTTCTCCCTGGGCCAGCGGCTCATGTCCAGGCCGTAGAGCCGGCCGAATCCCGGGTAAGTGAGCGGATCGAAGAAAACATCCTTCCCCTGCCGGTAGGCATGGCCGTTGCCGATCAGGACCTGGATGAGGTGGACCGCCTCCTCCACGCTCGTCGAGGAACGGGGAACGAAGCCGGGCAGCTTGATCGCGAGCAGCTCCGCCTCCTGTTGGAAGCGCTTGGCCACCGGCTCGGTGAGGCCGGCCATGGTCCGCCCCTCCCGGGCGGCGGCGGTGAGGGCCTTGTCCTCCACGTCGGTGAAGTTGATGACCCGCTCCACCCGGTAGCCCAGCTCCTCGAGGACGCGCAGGAGCAGGTCCTCGAAAAGGAAGGTGCGGTAATTGCCCACGTGCGGCCAGGAGTAGATGGAGGGGCCGCAGGTGAATATCTTGACC
>JAJYKH010000007.1 GCA_021788685.1 Deltaproteobacteria bacterium
AGCCCGAGCACCTGCCCGAGCCCTTTGCCCCCAAGGAGAAGAGCGAGCCACTGGGGGCTCTGGTGCTTGAAAAGCCCCAGAGCCTTGAGGAAATCGAGAAGCAGGCCATTTATCAGTCCTTGGAGCGCAATCAATGGCGACGGCTGGCCACCTGCCGCGAGCTGGGCATCTCCAAGGACACCCTCCGGCGAAAGATCCAGCGCTACGAGCTCCAGGACCCGTTCGAAACGGAAATGGATTAGGACCTGAGCGTCGCGAGCGGAGAATAAAAACCCCCGAAGGGGCCGTCGCCGGCCCCTTCGGGGGTTTTTTGTATGCGGAAGGCTGGACCGCGGGAGGAGTGTGGCTTCATCACCTACCCGGGCGTCCCCTGCCTCTGCGATTCGGCAGGTTAGCCGTGCCCGGCGCGCGCCTTGTGCCCATGTCCAACGAAGTCAAGGTGGATTAGTTTCGCGCGGCGTTCTTTTTTTGCCCGCAGCCCTTTTTCCCGCAGGCTGCGGGTTGCCGCTTTTTTTCGGCGATCTCCTCGCCGGCGTTGCGGAGATGTCTGGGAGCGGCCCAATCCACCGCCGCTTCACAGGTCTCGTGCACCTCGGGCGGACACCCGGCAATCTCCCAACAGGGGGCGAACCCGAGCAACCGTTTGATCCCGGGGATGCTGATCCCCTGGTCATGGATCATGGAGCGCAGGCAGAAGATCCACTTGATGTCGTTCGGCGAATAGAGCCGGCGCGCTCCCTGGTGGTTCGGGCGGACCAGACCCTCTGTCTCGTAGATGCGCAGAGTTCTGGGGTGAACGTCCAGGAGCTTGGCGGCGACACCGATCGGGTAAATCGGCAGATCGGCCCGAAGCGGCTGGACCTCCGACTTTTTCTTGCCCACCATAATCGACTCCTTGGTCACGGGTTAGTGATCTTCGGACAGGTGTCCCTTGAAGAGGCGCTCGCCCATGAGAAAGCCCATCCCGCAAAGGCCAAGCCCACCGATGGTGATCAGGATCTCGTGCAGAGATGGGGTATAGGAGAAGAATTGGGGCAGATCAACGATCCCCAGATCGTGGAAGTGGGGAACGATCTGGCCGACCACCACCAAGTCGTAGCGCATGAAGAAGATGCCGATGAGGCAGGAGGCGGAGGCCACGAACAGGGTCTTGAAATTTTTGGACCGCGACGCAATGATCAGCACGAAGGGGATCACCATGCCCAGCATGACCTCGCCTACCCAGAAGTTCACAGAATAGGGGCCATTAACCAGAGCCATCACTGCTTCGTATTTTCCCGGAGGATGGCCGGCGATACCGGAGGTCACCTTCCAGCAGTCGAAAAAGGCGAGCACGGCGATGAGGAGCGCCATGATTTTGGAGGTCGCCCGCAGGGATTTCTTGTAGGCTTCGCTCATCTGCCAGCCGTTTGCCCGGTAAGCAATCCAGCTGAAGAAGATGACGGCGGCGGCGCCGGACATCATGGCGGAGGCGATGAAGTAGATCGGCATGTAGGGACCGTGCCAGAACTCGCGGCCGTTGAGAAGCCCGAAGACCGCTCCCAGATTGCTGTGGGCGGCGACACCGGAGATCACGCCGGCCAAGCCGAACATGCTTGCCGTTTTGTGGCGGCCCATCTGCAGCAGCGCGAACTCGATCACCATGAAGAAAAGATACGCGCCATACAGGGTGCCCATCCACCAGATATTGGAGGTGACGTTGGGCGAAAGCATATTGTAGATGGGCATCCGCCAGGGATTCTCGATCTCGAACGCGATAACCACAAAACCGGCAATGATGCTCGTGATCGCCATGAAAACCGAGCGCTTGGCAATGGGTTTCATGACCTCTACATTGAAGACATGGCCGATGGAAGAAACCAGGCAGAGGCCAGTGGAGGTGACGACGAAGAAGACGTAGGTGGCGATGAGCAGCCCCCACGGCATTTCGCGGGTGTTGCCATAGGCAGCAGCATGGCCGATCAGCATGGCGTGCAACCCGCTGGCCACTCCGAGGGCCGCCAGCATGCCCAACATGGCGACGGTCAGGTTGTAAGTACGGGAAGAGCCGACGGCAGTCAGCCCTTTTTCCTGCGGAACGGCATTCGATTGTATGTTGCTCATGGGACGAAAGCTCCTCTCTGTTAGTGCAAGCTCGTGGAGCGCCGCTGCGGATGCGGCGCCCCCCTTTTGTTTTCAGAACTTGGGATAATCAGGATCCTCGTAGGCCCGGATCAAGGGTTTGATCTTCAGGTCGAACAAGGTATGGAGTGCCGAGCAGCCAAGCCAGAAAACGAGAAACAAGATTCCTTCCATTTTATCCCTCCTGCAAAGTAATGAGTTGGGGGAGCATGGCGGGGCCGGATCTCTGCCGGGTTGGCGGACCCGTAAGCGCGGCCGGTGCCATGTTTTTTCAACCGGTGATCACCTCCTTTTCTCTTGTGTTTTTTGGCTCCTAGAGGTCAACCCTGGCGGGGGTTGCCTGTTTTCTTGAATATGTCTCTTTACTAATACTTGTAAAAGGATGCTGTCAAGAAAAAACTACGCAAAAGATGATTCATTATTGTTAATTGCGCTAATGCAGCTATTTGGATCATCCTGCTTGCGGATTAATCTGTTTTTTCAATATCTTGATAATCGGATCGTCAGCGCCGAGGTCATTGGTCGGGAGTGGTTATTGTTGTCTATCTATAAGGTTTTAAAGGAAAATATTTTGAAAGCATGATGGACGCAAAATGTGCCCATCAAAATGCGCCCATCCGCTATGCCAGGTGGCCAGGGTCCGGTGATGTTGCAAACTCGATTCTCGTGGATTCCGATAAAAGGAAGGCCAATGGCAGGGAAGACTGCTCCTTTCTTGCTGTGGGCCGGTCGCATTACCCTGCAGAGCAGAATGAGACCGCCCGGAAACGCGATTGGGCGCATGATGCGCCCAATTGGCAATTAACCTGAACATGATGAAGAGTAATATGATCTGATCTCGGCAGCAAGGGCGAGAATTTATTTCTTTGTTGCTGTGGTATTTTTTGTCAAATATGTTATTTGTTTTTATCGAGTGGCTGTTCCGGAATTATAATTGCATAAAACCAGACCAGTGGGACGATAATCGTAGCCAAGCCAAAAACGAGAAACTTCCCTCTCTGAAGAACCCGGGTGGCGGCCCGGGTTCTTTCTTTTGTGTGCATGCGGCATCGTCACCGGCCCATGCCAGAAAACAGGTGACGCCCCGGTTGGCAGCCGTTATTATGGGACGCGGTCCGACGGCGGACAAACAGCCGTCTTTTTCAATGAATGACCGCCCACCAGAGAAGCCGCCGTGTCTGCCAGTAAACAGGCCTCCCCGAACGAACCAGATTCCGGCCCCCGGGTTTACTGGTCCCATCTGCATCTCATTGTCTACCTGCTCGTCGTCGGTAGTGTTTTCACCATCTGTGTCGGCGTTCTCCTCTATTGGTTCGTCGCCCTCGACATTCCCGACCTCAAGGCCCTCAGGAGCTATCGGCCGCCGGTCACCACGTTCATCCTCGATTCACAAGGCGAGATCCTGGAGGGGCTGAGCAAGGAAAACCGCATTCTGGTTCCTTACGACCGCATTCCGGATCTGCTCGCCAGGGCCTTTGTGGCGGCGGAGGATGCCCGTTTCTTCGAGCATGCCGGGCTGGACGCCTGGTCCATCATCCGGGCCTTTATCCATAACCTCCAGAGCGGCGAGCGGGGCCAGGGCGGCAGCACCATCACCCAGCAGGTGGCCCGGGACCTGCTGCTTTCCCCCGAAAAGACCTATACCCGCAAGCTGAAGGAAGCGATTCTCGCCTACCGCATCGATTCGGCCCTGACGAAGGAGGACATCCTTTACATTTATCTCAACCAGATTTATCTGGGCGCCGGCTCCTATGGGGTGGAGGCGGCCGCCCGGACCTATTTCGGCAAGCACATCGGGGAGCTCAACCTGGCGGAGATGGCCATTCTGGCAGGGCTTCCCCAGGCCCCCAGCCGCTATTCCCCCCTGAAGCACTTCGCGCGGGCCAAGGCACGGCAGGCCTATGTCCTGAACCGCATGGCCGAGGAAGGCTACATCACCCCGGAGGCGGCCCGGGCCGCTTACAAACAAGCCCTCTTCTGGGCTCCGCCCCAGAAGACCCACGAAGACGACGGTTACTTCCTCCAGTACGTGCGGAATTACGCCGAGCAGAAGTACGGCCGGGAGCGGCTCTACACGGGGGGACTGATCATCCGCACCACTCTTGATCGGCGCCAGCAGAAGGCGGCCACCGCGGCGGTGGTCGCCGGCTTGGCCCAATGGAAGGCGCGGCATCCCGGACGGCGGCCGCCGGAAGCGGCATTGGTGGCCCTGGAGACGGGAACCGGCATGGTGCGGGCGATGGTGGGCGGCACCAACTATGCCGAGTCCCCCTTCGATCGGGCGGTGCAGGGCCGGCGGCAGCCCGGTTCCGCCTTCAAGCCGTTCGTCTACGCCACCGCATTGATGCACGGCTTCACCCCGGCCACCTTGATCACGGACGCGCCGATCAAGCTGCCGGGGGCGCAACGGGGCAAGTTCTGGGAGCCGCACAATTACGATGGCAAGTTCCATGGGCCGACCACCGTGCGTACCGGCCTGATCACTTCCAACAACATCGTCACCATCAAATTGCTGCAGGCGGTCGGGACCAAGCCGGTGATCGCCCTGGCGGGCGAGTTGGGGATCCAATCACCGCTAACCAAAAATCTCTCCCTGGCCCTCGGGGTCTCCGATGTATCGCTGCTGGAGCTGACCGCCGCTTACAGCGCCTTCGCCAACGGCGGCAAGCGGGTGGAGCCGATTTTCATCACGAAGATCACGGACAGCGATGGCCGGGTGATCGAGGAGAACAAGCCCCGCCTGAAGCAGGTCCTGGACAAAGGGGTGGCCCTTCAGGTCACCAGCCTGCTCAAGGGGGTCGTCGAGGAGGGGACCGGGCGTGGGGTGCGGGCCCTGGGGCTGCCCGCGGCCGGGAAGACCGGCACCACCAACGATTATATGGATGCGTGGTTCGTCGGGTTTACGCCCGAGCTGGCTGCCGGGGTGTGGATGGGCTACGATCAGAAAACCAGCCTGGGTGACAAGGAGACCGGCGCCCGGGCCGCCAGCCCCGTCTGGCTCGCCTTCATGTCGGGAATCAAGAGCACCCTTTCCGGCCGTGATTTCGAGCCCCCGGAGGGGATCACCTTCGCCACCACAGACGGCCCCACGGGGGAGATCTCTGGAGATTCGGAGGCGGGGGACGGCAACAAAACTGCCGTGGAGGCCCCCAGCCAGGAAAACCTCCCGCAGCAGCCCACCGCTCCCACTACGGGAGAGTAAACCGGCCCGGGCAGGCCGTCCTCCCTTGAGACAAGCCGCCGTCCCGCTCGGGAAGGGCGGCTTGTTTCCTCAGCGCTTCTTCTTCGGCATGTCTTTCAGCTCGTCCCGGCCGTGGTGGACGATCTGGTAGCTCTCGGAAAGCTTGGCGGTAATGGCGTCGATGTGCTCCGGGCTTTCGGCCGTGATCCGGATGGCCACCCTCTTCATCCCCTGGGGGGCGTCATTGAAAGAGGTGAGGATGCTGATCACCCGGGTGTTGCTCTGGCGGAGCTGCTCAATCACCTTGGTGACCGAGCCGGGGGCGTCGGGAAGATCGAAGACGTATTGGACGGCGCCGTCCTTGATGCCCGTGGCGTGAATGAAGGCGCGGAGCACGTCGGTCTCGCTGATGAGTCCGATCATCTGGCCGGCCTTGTCAACCACCGGCAGGCCGGAGATCCGGTTCTCCAGCATGATCACCGCCGCCTTCTCCAGCGAATCATCGCCGTTCAGGGTCAAGGGGCTGGGGGTCATGACGTCTTTGACCTTCATTTCCGAGAGCAGGTAATACACCTCATGGATGTCGAGGGACGTCGCCTTCGACGGCGAGGCGTCCTTCACGTCCCGGTCGGTGATGATGCCGATCAGCTTGCCGTGGCTCACCACGGGCAGGCGCCTGATGTTGTTTTCTTTCATGACCCTGGTCGCCCGCATCAGGGAGGTATTCTCCTCGACGGTGAGGACATCGGTTGCCATCCAATCCTTGATCAACATGTACTGTTCCTCCTTAGGGCTCTAGCCAGGCTCGGCCTGGGCGAATCGTCTCCTTTGCTGCGATCCCCATCTTATATTCTATTCACTACCAGACCGCAAGCGGTTGTGATCATGGGGTAACCGATCAGAGGGGCATCGCGAGCGCCGAGACGGCTCTCTTGCGGCGACGGCTGAAAACAGGCGCTTTTTGACTTGCAATCCGCGGCAGAAAAAGTAAGGAAAGAGCTTGCCTGCCGGGGGCTTTCCCGGCCAAGGACACGGATCGATGCCATTCCGCCCGCTAGCCGATACCACCCTCCAGGCCCTTCTCGGCGCCCTCCGTACCGAAGAGCGGTTCGTCTTCCTGGAGACTACCCGGGTGACGGCCGAAGGCCGTTCGTCGCTGCTCTTCCGGCAGCCGGTGGCCTGCCTGCGCTGTACGGCCGCCTGCGATCCGGCCCGGTTCTGGGCGGAGGCGGAAGAATACCTGGGCCGGGGGTATTACCTGGCAGGCTGGTGCGCCTACGAGCTCGGCTACCTGCTCGAGCCGGCTCTGGCCCGTTGTCCCTGGCCCCGGGAGACCGCCCTCCTGGCCGAGCTCGGGGTGTACCGCCCCCCGCACGTCTACGATCACGAGACCGGCGCCTTCGGAGGCGCGGGGCCGTGGCCCCTCGGCGGGCCGCCGCCGGCCGGCTTCCGGCTGGGCCGCCTCCGGCCCAATCTGGAGAAAGAGGAGTACCTGGCGGCCGTCGAGCGGATCAAGCGCTACATCGAGGCCGGGGACACCTATCAGGTCAACTACACCTTCAAGCTCCTGTTCGATTTCGAGGGCTCGGCCGAGGACTTCTATCAAGCCCTGCGGCGGGGGCAGAGCGTGGCCTACGGCGCCTACCTCCGGGAGGGGGGGCGGCGGATCCTGAGCTTCTCCCCGGAGCTTTTCTTCCGCCAGGAGGGAGACCGCTGCACCGTCCGGCCCATGAAAGGCACCATGGCGCGGGGCCGCACCCCCGAGGAGGATGCCCGCCTGGCCGCCTCCCTCGCCGCCGATCCCAAGAACCGCGCCGAGAACGTGATGATTGTCGATCTGCTGCGCAACGACCTGGGCCGCCTCTGCCGGCCAGGAACGGTGGCGGCCGATCCGCTTTTTGCGGTGGAAACCTATGAAAGCCTCCACCAGATGACCTCCACCGTCACCGGCGAGCTACGCCCCGGCCGGTCCCTGGCCGACCTGTTCCAGGCCCTTTTCCCCTGCGGCTCGGTCACCGGCGCTCCCAAGATCAGGACCATGGAGATCATTCGCGAGCTGGAGCGGGAGCCCCGCGGGGTCTACACCGGGGCCATCGGCTACCTTGGCCCCGGCGGGGAGGCGGTTTTCAACGTGCCCATCCGCACGGTGGTGCTCGACGGCGGCCGGGGCGAGATGGGGATCGGCTCGGGGATCGTCTACGACTCGGGGCCGGAGAGCGAGTGGGAGGAATGCCTGCTCAAGGGCCGGTTCCTGACCGCTTCCCCGCCTCCCTTCGAGCTGATCGAAACCCTGGTGTGGCTGCCCGGCGAGGGCTACTGGCTGCTGGACCGCCACTTGGCGCGGCTGGCCGCCTCGGCGGACTTTTTGGGCTTCGCCTTTGATCGGCAGAAAGCGGAGGGGGAGCTGGCGGCCGCCGCCGGGCCGCTGGCCGCCGACCCCCTCAGGGTGCGGCTTGCGCTGCGGAAGGACGGGACCATGGCGGTGGGGACCGCCCCCTGTCCGCCGCCGGCCCGGGATTTCCCTCCGGCAGGCCGGGGCGAAGCGCCCCGGGTCCTCCTCTCTCCCCGGCGGGTCGATTCCGGCGACGGGTACCGCTACCACAAGACCACCCGGCGGACGCTGTTCGACGAGGAGCGGGTCCGGGCGATCGAAGCGGGATATTTCGAGGTGATTTTCTGCAACGAGCGGGGGGAGGTGACCGAGGGCAGCATCACCAACGTCTTCGCCCGCCGGGGCGACCGGCTGCTGACCCCGCCGGTGTCCTGCGGCCTTCTCGATGGCGTTTTCCGGCGCCACCTCCTGGAAACCGCCCCCTTCCCGGTGGCGGAAGAGGTGTTGCGGCCCGGGGACCTGGAGCAGGCGGAGGCCGTGTACGTCGGCAACTCGGTGCGCGGTCTGGTGCGGGTGCGACTGTAACCGATTGAAGGTTGGAGGAGCGCTTCGCTAGAGGTCGGAGGCGGGGAAATGGCCTCCAACCTACCGGTATCCGCCTACTTCTTGATGTAAGTTTTGATGATATCCGACTTGCCGATCACCCCCACCAGCTTGCCCTCGGCGTCCACCACCGGCAGGGTGTGCACCCGCTGCCGCGCCATGATGGAGGCGATTTCGTCCAGGGGGGCCTCCGTGGTGACGGTGACCAGCTTCCGGGTGGCGATGTCCTTCACCCGGGAGCCGGCCATCTTTCTGATCTCTTCGTCGAGCTTGTGAGGGTTCTCGAGAACGATGATCGAGTCGAGAATGGCCGCCACCGTGGGGATGTGGACCTTCTTGGTCTGATCGATCAGATCGCTCTCGGTGGCCACCGCCACCAGCTTGCCGCTCTCGTCCAGCACCGGCGCGCCGCTGATCCGGTGCTCCCACAGCAGGTCCGCCAGCTGCTCCACCGGCATTTCGGGGGTGACGGTGAGCACTTCCCTGGTCATGATGTCCCTGGCCTTCAGCATCGTACCCTCCCGCCCGTCCGGGCTATCCAGGATCTTTCTTGAATGATACGATATAAGCCGCAGATGACAAGAAAAATGGACGTCGTCCCGGCGGACAGCCGGGGAGCGATTTTTACTCCCGGAGTCGGGTCTTTTCGCTACTGCAAGCTTTGGAGGGTTTCGAGCCGGCTCTGGATCTTCTTGAGGTAGGTGGCCGCCACGCTGTTGTTCGGGTCGAGGGAGAGGACGCGGGCCAGGATTTGGCTCGACTGCTGGAGGTGGTTTTTGACAAAGAGCTTCTGGGCCTGATCGATCATGGCCGGGACCTCCCGGCGGAGGATTTCCTGAATGCTCGCCTGGAGCCCCGGCCACTCCGCCATGCGGGGGCCGTTCTCCTGCACCCGCTGCAGGTTGACCATGGCCTCGTCGTACTGCTGGCGGGCAAAACAGGCTTTTGCCCGTTCGAGGGAATTCCTCAGCTCCGCCACCTGGACCTTTTGAACAATGGCATTGGCGGCCTGGCGGTCCGGGTCGAGGGCGAGCGCCTTGCGGGCGAGCTCCTTGGCCTTGTCGAGATCCCCCTCCTCCAGCCGGTGCCGGGCCAGGTTGACGAAATAGGCGATGTCCTGCTCCTTCTGGATCTTCTGCAGGAAGGAAAGCACTTCCGGATCTTGCGGGTCGATGGCCCGCGCCTTCTGGGCCTCCAGCTTGGCCTGCTCGAACCGGCCGGCCTGGTAAGCCTCCAGGCCCTTGTCGAGGTGGAGGCGGATGTCATCCTGCTGTTGCTGCCCGATCTGCCCCTGGACCTTCAGCGCCAGCTCATTATCGGCCTGATAGTCCAGGACGGCGGCGGCCTGGGCGGTCAGGGCGGCGATTTCCCCCGGTTTCCCCGAAAAATGGTCCCAGGTGCGGCGGAGGGTTTCCTGCCGCGCCGCGAGCTCTGCCTGGAGCTTGGGCTTGGCCAGCAGCCGGTCGCGGGCCTGGCGCGCTTCCCGGTTCCCGGGGTCGAGACGGAGGGCCCGGTTGAAGGCCTTGAGGGCGGCCTCTTCATCCTTGCCGGCCAGCGCCTGCCCCTCGGCGACCAGCCGCTTGCTCTCCTTGGCGATTTTCGTTTCCAGCTCCGAGATCTGCCGGTGCAGCTCGGGTGACTGGTCGTAATAAGCCGCCTCGCGATAGCTGTCCAGTGCCCCGTGCAGATCGCCCCTGGCGAGGAGGGTTTCGCCGCGCTGCCGGCTGGCGGCGATGGAGGCCGCCACCTGCCGGTAGATTTCCCGTTTGACCACCGGCTCCTGTTCGGGCCGCCGGCCGTGCGGCAGCGAGCAGCCCCCGGCGAGCAGCAGGAGGAGCAGCGCCCACCAAGGGCGGCCCGCCATCACCCCTGGACGATAAGCGCTTCCGCGCCGTTCCATAGCCCCCGCTCCCCCCTGGCTTCAGCATCGAATTCTACGCAGTCGAACCCCAGACGGCCGGCCTGCAGGTAGCTTCCCTTGTCGATGAGGATCTCCGACCCCCTGGCCCGGTCGCACAGCTTGGCCGCCAGGTTGACCACCGAGCCCATGGCGGTGAAGTCCATGCGGTCGTGGGCGCCGACGTTGCCGACCACCACCTCGCCGTGGTTGATGCCGATTCCCACTTCGACGGTGACCAGCCCCCGCTTGCGGCGGCGGCCGTTCTCCCGCTTGATGGTGCGCTGGATTTCCAGGGCGGCCTTGAGCGCCTGCCGGATGCTGTCTTCGCCGCTGAAGATCGCCATGACTTCGTCGCCGACGAACTTGTCGATGTCGCCCCCCCACTTCTGGATGATGCCCGCCTGCAGGTTGAGATAGAAATTGGCGATGGCCACCACCTCCTGGGGAGGCTTGTTCTCGCAGATGGTGGTGAACCGGCGGATATCCGAGAAGAACAGGGTGGCGGTCTGGTGGACCCCGCCCAGCTTGAGCTGCCGGGCGTCGCCTTTTTCGATCATGTCCATGGTGGAGGAGGAGATGAACTTCTGCATCATTTCCTTGCGCCGGAGCTCCTGGACCATCGAATTGAAGCGCTCGCCCAAGTCCTCGATCTCGTCGTGGGTCCTGATGTCGAGGCGGACGTCCAGATTGCCGTCGGCGAGCTTGGAGGCGGCATCGGCCATGGTGAGGATCGGCTTGGTGAACCGGGAGCCGAGGAGACAGGCGACGGTGATGCTCACGAGCAGAACCGCCAGGGTGATCAGAATGGAGAGCAGGATGACCGCGTGCACGATGCCGAAGACCGCCTTCTGGCTGTAGACCATGACCACGGCGCCGAGCAGCTGGGCCTTGTTGCGGTATTCGGTGAAGATCGGCTTGACATAGCGGTAGGCGGGCACGCGGCCGAGCCGGTCGACGAAGGAATAGGAATCGTGGATGATGCTTTCATTTCTGGCCGCCATGAGCCGGGTGATCAGAGCGGGGTCGAGCAGAAGCCCCTTGCTCCGCTCCGGCTCGAAGCCGGTGACATAGACGAACCGCAGAATGCCGTTTTCCTTGACGGTTGCGAAGATGTTGACGTCGAGCAGCCCCTCGATATCGGCGGCGCGGGTCCCTTGAAGGATTTCCTCCAGGTTGATCTTGTTTTCGTAGTTCCGCTCCAGCAGGGCCAGCCGGGAAACGTCGGCAATGCGGGCCAGGGAGGTTTCCACCACCTCGAAGGACTTGGCGGCGACGGTCTGCTTCATCAGGTTGATGATGAAATAGTCGAGGATCCCCACGGTGGCGATGATGATCAGGGTCACGAAGCTGACCAGCTTGAGCCGCAGGCCGCCCTTGCGCAGCAGGCGGATGCGGAGCGCCGCCAGGCGGGAGAGGAGGCCGGTCCCATCCTGCCAGAAGAGAGAAGCGATGGCCGAGCGGTTTGCCGATGACATAGAGGGTGCCGTTTCTTCCTCTAGGGGAGGCGTATTCCAGGGTAAGCCATCACAGCGGCCACATCTGCTTTGTTATCGGCCTGCCCGCATACCCGGTGTTTAGAGCCTCTTGCCCAAAGGGTTAGAGGCTCTTATCCAGCTCCGCTGGGATAGCCTCACAGGCCGATGCCGCGCATCTGCGGCACCCTGTATGGCTTCCAGAGGGGAGATTTCTTCTCCCTGGGAGCTCTTTTATCCTGTGATGAGTTGTATTCCAAGGGGCGGCACTGCCGGCCGGAAGAAAACGCCCGCCTGCCTGCCGGCCGGTGCTCCGGAACGCCGATATCTTTCCAGGAGGGTTCCATATAAGGAGGAGCCATGGGGTGAGCACCACAGGCCAGGTATGCTTATCACATCCGCGGCGGGTTGGCGAGGAGAAATGCGCCATCCGTTTGTGGGGAAGGGGAGGCGTCGGGGCGAAGAAGTGACAGCTCCTTGAAAAGAAGGGAAAAAATGGAAAGCGATGGTTAGGACAGGCGCAGCAATTTTTCGCTAGGAGGCGGTGGCCGCCACGCGGGTCAGGCTTTCTTCCGCCTCCACGAGGACCCGCCAGAGATTCTCGCTCTCCCCCAGCCCCACTTTGACCAGGTAGTAGGCGATGCTCAAGCTGGTGCGGGCCTTGAACAGCTGCACCTCCCGGAGGAAGCCCTCGGTGGTTGCGGCATCGTGGAGATAAGCGTTCGTGAACAGGTCGGGGGTCACCTTCGCGTGCACCTCCCGCATGGCGAAGAATTGGTTGCGGAACTGGGCCAGGAACGTGCCCACATCGAAGGCGGGGGGCATGGTGAAGGAGCTGTCGAAGTCGATGGCGGCGACGAAGAGCGGTCCGTCTCCATCCTCGCCGATCAAGATGTTTTTGGGGTGGAAGTCGCCGTGGCCCTGAACCAGCCGCTCCGGGTGGGCGGCGTAAAGGGCGCGCTCGGTTTCCAGCACGAAAATCATGATCTCCCGGGCCTTGCGGGTATGGGGATGGTTCATGCCCTCCAGGGCGGAGAGGTAATGGGCCAGGCGCACGGGCTCGTTTTCGAGCCAGGCTCCGGCCGGCGTGACCTGCAGGCGGCAGTTGTGCAGCCTGGCCAGCCACTGCGCGGCCAGCCGCAGGCAGTGGCTGGCCTCCTCGCGGCTTCCCGCCGCCACCCGGTCGAAAAGGGAGCTGCCCCGGATGCCCTCCTCGATGGACGTGAAGCTCTCGGGGTCGCGCCCCAGCGGCCGGGGGACGCGGAAAGTCCCTCCTTCGAAGCCGCACCGGGCGATCTCGTCCACAATGCGGGCGGTGCGCTCGGCCGCCGTCCAGGCCCCGGGGTCCCCGTGGTCCTTGACGATGATGGTTTCCCGGCTCCGTCCCTGGGCATCGGTGCCGAGCCCGATTTCGGTGACCTCGGTATCGGAGGTGCCCGCATGGGGAATTTCCCGAAGGAAGGGGCGGCAGCGGCCGTGGCGGATCTCGGCCGCGATCTCGGCCACGGTGCGGACCGGGTGGTCGAAGGCGGTGGGGTAGGTGGCGGCGTAGCTCTCGGCGTGGGTGTCGGTGCCGCCGAGCGCGGTGAACTTGAACCGGTGCCAATCCATCAGGCCGCGATGGTTTTCGCCGAAGGTATGGTTCGAATTGAAGATTTCCACCCCGTTCAGCCGGGGGTTAAGGAGCCTTTCCGGAGCGGGACGGGCACCGTTCCGGTAGGGATGGGCCCACACCAGGGCCGCCTCCGGATAGCGCCGCCTGATGTCCTCCAGCCGGGCGCCGCGGGGAATGGTCTCCCGGGGACCGTAAACCAGGATGTCCCCGAAGTCGCCCGTGGTCACCTCCTGGCCGGCGGCGAGGAGAAAGAAATCGGGAACGGCGAGACGGCGGCGCAGCTCGGCCAGCTCGGCCGCCGGCCAGAGATGATGATGATCGGTGAGCACCAGCCCCTGCAGCCCTTCCTCGAAGCAGCGCATGGCGAGGTCGGCGGCGGCGACCGCACTGCAGCTGGAGTGCTCGCGGGTATGGCAGTGGGTCTCGATGAGCATTCTTCCTCGGAAATGGGATCAAGCGGCTGATATTGCGGGAGCTTCAGGTCGATTCTATCACGCGAGGCAGAAGGGTGGCAAACCGGTCGGGGCTCAGCGGGAGCGGAGATACTCCGTGAGATTCTTTTGATCCCCGTTTTTCCGGGAGCCTCAGGAGGCGCGCGCGGCCAAGTCCGCGAGGGCGGCTGGCAGCTCCCGGGCCAGCTCGGCGGCGAGAAAGCCGAAGGGAGCGGCGGCGGCCAGCCGGTCGCCGGCGGCACCGTGGGCATAAACGCCGAGGCAGGCCGCCTGCCAGGGATCGAGCCCCTGGGCGAGCAGGCCGCCGATGATCCCGGTGAGGACGTCGCCCATGCCGCCCGCGGCCATGCCGGGATTGCCGGTGGGGTTGATTGCCAGGCGGCCGTCCGGGGCGGCAATGATCGTCCCCTCCCCCTTGAGGACGAGGTACACCCGGTATTCCCGGGCGAAGGCGGCAGCCGCGCCCAGGCGGTCCGCCTGGACCTCCTTGCTGCTGCGGCCAGCCAGGCGGCCCATTTCGCCCGGGTGGGGGGTAAGGATGCGGGGCGCGGGCGGGGCGGCGATGGCCTCGGGGTTGGCGGCGAGGATGTTGAGCCCGTCGGCGTCGACCACCATGGGCAGGGAGCACTCCCGGTAAAGCCGCAGCACCATCCCCGCCGTTTCCGTCGCCGTTCCCAGCCCGGGGCCGACCGCCAGGGCCTGCTTGCCTTGGGAGCCAGCGGCCACCGTTTCGTAATCATCGATGGAGAGGCGGCCGCCGCCGGCCGCCAGGGGGAGGGTCATCGCCTCGGTGAGCGCCGTTTCGAAGACAGAATTGCATTTTTTCGGCACGGCGAGGGTCACCAGGCCGGTCCCCGCCCGCAACGCCCCCTGGCCGCACAGGATGGCCGCCCCGGTCTTGCCCTCCGCCCCGGCCACCGCGAGCAGGTGGCCGAAGGTGCCCTTGTGGGCGGCCGCCTCCCGCCGCGGCAGCCAGGGGCTGATCAGGGCCGGGGTCAGGAGCTCGGTGGCGATCCCCAGATCGTGGACCGCTGCCGGCGGGATCCCGATGTCGACCACCTCCAGCCGGCCGGCGAGCTGCCGGCCCCGGCCGGCCACAAGGCCCGGCTTGGGGAGGGCGAAGGTGACCGTGAGGTCGGCCCGGACGCAGGCTCCCAGCGGCCGGCCGTTGTCGGCGTCGAGGCCGGAGGGGATGTCCACCGCGACCACCGGCACGGGCACCTCGTTGAGCAGCTCGATCACCGCAGCGAAGTGGCCCTCCACCGGCCGCTTGAGGCCGGTGCCGAACAGGGCGTCCACCGCGAGCCAGCTGTGGCGGAGCAGTCTGCGGACCGGGGCGAGGTCATCGCCGGGCCCCAGCGTTTCCATGGGCAGGCCGAGCCTGCGGACAATGGCCAGATTGACCGCCGCGTCTCCCGCCAGCTTGTCGGGGGCCAGCAAAAGCAGGCGGGGGAGGGCGCCGAGCTGGTGGAGGTGGCGGGCGATCACCAGCCCGTCCCCGCCGTTGTTCCCGGGCCCCACGAGGATGGCCACCGTCCGGCCCGCCGGCTCCCCGAGCTGCTGCCGGAGCGCCGCCACCGTCCCCCGGCCGGCGTTCTCCATGAGCACGAGGCCCGGAATGGAATACTCCTCGATGGCGGTCCGGTCCAGTTGCCGCATCTGCTGGGCGGTTGGCAGCTTCATACGTAACTCCCGTTTGGCTCCCAAATTGACAATCTCGCAGAAAGCCGAATTCTGCATCCGGATGGCTAAGCACAAAAGTTCGATATACAAGGCGCGGTGGTGTCGCGAAAGCGGAGACGTACATCAGGTACGTCGAGCATTTCGCGACCCGCCGCAACGCCGGGAGATCGGACTTTTTGCGACACCATCAGAATTTTTTGTAATCGCAGCCGCTGCCGGTTGGCAAGGATGAAAACGAGGAAAAGAGGGCCGGCAGGCGGAGGCGGTGGACGTTGCTCCTTACGAATCGAGGACTTCCCTGATGCGGGAGGCGAGCAGGGAGGGGGTCAGCGGCTTGTCGAGCAGGGTGATCCCGGGCTTGAGCACCCCTTGGTGGGCGATGACGTTGTCGGTGTACCCCGACATGTAGAGCACCTTCATTTCCGGCCGTTCCTGGATCATGCTCTCCGCCAGCTCCCGGCCGTTCATGCCTTTCATGACGACATCGGTCAGGAGCAGGTCGATGGCGCCCTCGGTCTCCCGGGCCACCGCCAGCGCCTCGGCGCCATTGGCCGCGGTGAGCAGGCGGTAGCCCAGGGGGCGCAGGGTATCGGCAATCAGGCTGCGGATGGAGCTCTCGTCATCCACCACCAGGATGGTCTCCCGGCCGCCAGGCATGCCCGGCAGCCGGGCGGCGGTGGCGCTCTCGGGCTCCCCGGCCGCGGCCGGCAGGTAGACCTTGAACGTGGTGCCCTTCCCCGGCTCGCTGTAAAGATAGATGTGCCCCTTGTGCTGCTTGACGATGCCGAAGACGGTGGCCAGGCCCAGGCCGGTGCCCTGGCCCATGCCTTTGGTGGTGAAGAAGGGCTCGAAGATTTTCTCCCGGATGGATTCGGGGATGCCCTCCCCGGTGTCGGTGACCGAGAGCATGACGTAGCTCCCCGGCTCGACCCCCTGGTGGCGGCGGGCGTATTTCTCGTCCAAAAGGGTGTCGGCGGTCTCGATGATGAGGCTGCCGCCCTCGGGCATGGCGTCCCGGGCGTTGATGGCGAGATTCATCACGATCTGCTCCACCTGGGTCCGGTCGGCCAGGGTGCGGGGCTGTTTCGCCTCCACGAACACCTTGAGCTCGATCCGCTCGCCGATGAGCCGGGAGAGCATCTTGGCCATGCCCCCGACCACCTCGTTGAGGTCGATGATCTTCATTTCGAGCACCTGCTTGCGGCTGAAGGCGAGCAGCTGCCGGGTGAGGGACGCCGCCCGCTTGCCGGCGGCGAGGATGGCGGTGAGGTTTTCGCTCAGCGGCTCGCCGCCGGGCACTTTCATCAGGGAGAGCTCGCTGTAGCCGATGATCGTGGTGAGCAGGTTGTTGAAATCGTGGGCGATGCCCCCGGCGAGGCTGCCGATGGCCTCCATCTTCTGGGCCTGGCGGAGCTGCGCTTCGAGCAGCTTGCGGTCGGAGATGTCGCGGATCACCTCCACCCCGCCGATGATCCGGCTTTTCGCATCGCGGAGGGGGCTGGCGGAAACCTCCATGTGGATTGTGCCCTCGGCGGTCTCCGCCTTGGCTTCCCGCCGGTGGACCCGGCCGTCTTCGAAGCACTTGGCAAGCTGGCATTCCGGGCAGACGGTGTCCCGGTGCTGGTAGGCCTGATAGCAGAGCTCGCCGGTATGATCCCCCTGTTTTTCCTTGTGGGGCGCGTTTTGATAGAGGATGCGGAAATCGGTGTCCTGGAGAGTCAGGCCGTCGCCGAGGGCCGCGAGCACCGCCTCCAGCTTGTTGGCCTCCCCGATCAGCTTCTCGTTGGCTTCCTGCAGCTCACGGGTGCGCTCCTGCACCAGCTCCTGAAGCTGGGTCCGGTACCCGATGAGCTCGTCCTCCATGTGCTTGCGCTCGTCGATCTCCTGCTGCAGCTGCTGATTTTTTTCGCGCAGGGCCCGATTGGCCCGGTCGAGCCCCTCCTCCCCGGCGGAGAGGCCCTGGAAGCTCCTCCGCATCAGGGCGGTGACCAGGAGGACGAAAAAGCCGCCGCCGCTCAGGATGATGCGGGTGAAGACCTCCACCGGCAGGGAAGGGGACTCGAGGCGGAGCAAAAAGACGGCGAGGTACCCAGCCGCGAAGAGGGCAATGAGAACGGTCATCAGGCGCCACCCCCTCCGGAGGTTCACCGGCACGGCGGGCCCCGGGCGGAGGGCGGTCATGAGGGCGGCGAGCAGGAAAAAAGCGCCCAGAAGGATCAGCATGGATGAAGCGTTCGGCAGCACGATTTCCCTTTTTACCTCTCGGGCAGGAGTCCTGCTTGCAACCAATACAAAAAAAGAAATTTTGTCAAGAAAAAGAGGAGGTTCACGGGTTGGCGCCGGAAGGTGTTTTTTCTTGGCTTCACTTGCCTGGGCTGAGCGCTTCCCCCTATACTGGCCGGGGGGAGCGCTTTCCGGGGGAGAACGTAACGGCTAGGGGAGGGGTGCATGCAGAAGGGGGAATATGCCTGCCATCGGGGGAGGCCGCTTCAGGTCTGGTGCGGCGAGTGCCGCCACCACCGGCCGGAGCGCCGCCGGGCCGAGCGGAGGCGGGCCCGCCGTCGTTTCCGCTGGCGGGAAGGCCGCAGCGGCTTCGACAACCGGCGGCATCCGGCCAGGCCGTTCCTTCGGCGGGAGGCGGTCCGCGCCCTGCGCGACCGGCCCGGCCTGCTTCTCAAGATCCTCTTTCTGTTCAATCTTTACAACCTGGCCGATTACCTCCTGACGGCCAGGGCCCTGGCTGCCGGCCACCGGGAGATCAACCCGGTCATGCGCGCCCTCTTCGCCGCCGACCCGCTGCTGGCAGGCATTTTCAAAGTCGCAACCGGGCTGGCGGTGACCCTCCTCATCTGGCGCTTCCGCCGCTTCCGGCCCGTCCTCCGGCTCAGCCTCCTCGCCTTCGGGCTCTATCTCGCCCTGCTCGTTTATCATCTCTACGGCATCTTCGTGTAGCAAAACCTGAACCCGGGGCGACGGGTGAAGCCATGGCGCGGCCGTCGTCACGATTCAGGAAAAAAACGGCAGGACCGGTGACCGGCCCTGCCGTGAGCTCCGCCCCGAGGGCCGGGTGTCAGCCCACTTCCAGCAACTTTACGAACTTGAGGGCGTGGGCCGCGCACTTGGTGACGCAGGCGGGCTTAAGCCCCGCGTCCACCCGGTCGAGGCAGTAGTCGCATTTGACCACCTTGCCCGTCTCGGGGTTGACCTGGGGGATGCCCCAGGGGCAGGCGCCGATGCAGGCCATGCAGCCGATGCATTTCCCCTGGTCCACGAAAACGATGCCGTCGGCCCGTTTCTGCATGGCCCCGGAAGGGCAGACCGGCACGCAGTACGGCTCCTCGCAGTGATAGCAGGAGCGGAACTGGTACTCGGTCCGGGGGATGCCCCCCGCCATCTTGAGCGGCTCGTGGCTGATCTCGCAGAGGATCGGCCCCACCGGCAGCCTTTTGTTGGCCTTGCAGTGGACCTCGCAGCCGTGGCAGCCGATGCACCGCTTGGAATTGAGGTACAGCATGTATTTGTTCATAGTAACCTCGAAAGGAGATCTTTCAATTTCCTCCTCTGTGGAAGCGATCAAAGGTGCCGCAGGTCCGCGAAGGGGGACTGCGA
Organism: Deltaproteobacteria bacterium; assembly: GCA_021788685.1. GTDB lineage: Bacteria > Desulfobacterota > Desulfobulbia > Desulfobulbales > UBA5123 > JAJYKH01. Next base: position 18,969 of record JAJYKH010000007.1, read on the forward strand.
GCTGCACTGGTGCTGCGTGAGCAGGCCTCCGACAAAGGAGATGCGGCGCCTGTGGGCGCTTCCATTCATAGCTCTACGGTCCTCTTGGGGTTCTTCGCGCTGCGCCGCACGGTCACGAAGCACTCGCAGAGGCAAAGCCCGCCCCCGGCGGGGTCCATTTCGGTGAGCAGTCCCTGCATGAGCTTCTGGTCGGCGATGCCGGCGTGGTAGGCCCTGGTCTGCAGGGGCACTTGGCGGCCGAAGCCGTGCACCATGTAGACCGCCTCCGGGTGGATGAACTCGGTCACGTGGGCCTTGATCGTGCCCGTGGCGCCCTCGCTGATCACGTCCACCAGGTCGCCTTCGGCAACTCCCAGCTTGGCCGCCTGCCGTTTGTTGATCCAGATGGTGTTTTCCGGCATCAGCTCGTGAAGGAGGGGATTGTTGACGGTGTGGCTGTGGGCGTGGACAGGCGACCGGCCGAACACCAGCCGGAACTGCCCCTTGGGCGGCTTGGCCGGGCTCTCGTACGGCTTGAGCGAGGGGAGGCCCGCCTCGGTGAGCTTCTGGCTGATGATCTCGATCTTGCCGGAGGGGGTCTTGAACTTGCCGTCCAGGTTGGCCCGGTCGAACATGATGGGCTTGTCGGTGAGCGACACGAACCCCTTGGCCTCGAAGTCCTTGGCGGTAAAGCCGGTGGGCTCGAGCTGCCACGCCCACAGCTCCTCGGGCGAGGAGAAGGGGAAGTACTGGCCGATGCCCAGCCGCTCGGCAAGGAGCTTCACGATCTCGATGAGCGACTTGGTGTCGTACCGGGGCTCCACCGCCTGCTGCCGCATGATGAACCGGGGCTTGACCCCCTTCTGGGTGGCCACCAGGCTGGACCGCTCCAGGTAGGTGGACTCCGGGAGGATCACGTCGCTGTACCAGCCGAACTCGCTGAAATGGGTGTCGATGGAGACCAGGAGATCGAGCTTGTCCAGCGCCTCCTTCTGGGCCTGCGGGTCGGGGAAGCAGGAGAAGGGGTCATGGCGGACGCAGATGAGGGCCTTGAGCGGGTACGGCTCGCCGGTCCGGATGGCGTCGTAGAAGAGCTGGAACAGGCCGGGACCCTTGTCGAAGTGGGGGTATTTCCAGCCCGCCCCGTCCGCCCGCTTGGCGGCGGGCTTGGGCACCAGGCCGGCCAGGGTCCGGAGGCCCTTGGCCCCGCAGTCCCCCGGCCCTTTCACCAGGATCTGGCCGCCCTCGGTCTCGACGTTGCCCATGAGCACGTTGAGGAGGTGGAGGGCCCGGCACGCATAAAAGGAATCACGGTAGCGGGAGAGCATCCACCCCGGATGGAACACCACCTTGGGCCGCTCGGCCCCGATCTCCTGCACGAATTCCTGGAGCCATTTCCCCTTGATGCCGCATTCGACCGCGGCCCACTCCGCGGTATAGGGCTGGATGAATTCCTCGAGCTTGTCGAAATCCGCCACGTAGCGGGCGATGAACTCCTTGTCGTACGCCCCTTGCCTGAGCACCTCGTGGATCATGCCGAGGGCGAGGGCGTAATCGGTGCCGGGGCGCACCTGGAAGAAGCGGGTGGCCTTGATGCCCGTCATGGTCTGGCGCACGTCCACGTAGGTGAGCTTGCCGCCGGCGTCGAGCATGTCGAGCACCTGGTTGAGCTCGGCGATCCGCAGCGACGACAGGATGTTGCGGCCGAAGAGCACCAGGTGCCTGCACTTCTTCACATCGTAAATGAGGTCCTTGCGCCCCAGGCCGTAAACCGACAGGCTCGCGTGGTGGACGTTGCGGCCGCAGGCGCTGTCGTGGTTGGTGAAGTTGGGCGAGCCCAGCCCCTGGATGAAGGCCTTGAGCAGATCGACGAACGGGCCCCCGCGGCAGCTCATGATGATGCTCTCCGGCCCGTGGCTCTTGATGGCGGCCTGCAGCCGCTCGGCCACGTAGTCGAGGGCGGTGTACCAGCTCACCTTCTCCCAGCGGCCCGCGCCCCGTCCGCCCTTGCGGATGAGGGGCTGGAGCGGCCGTTCCTCATCGGTGAGGAGCGCGTGGCCGGCCGAGCCCTTGGCGCAGAGCGCCCCCTCCAGCAGGTGCGGGTTGCCCTCGATCCAGGTGACCTCGTTGCCTTCGGTCTCCACCCGGATGGGGCAGCGGACGGTGCACATCCCGCACATGCTCCAGACTGACTTCTTTGCCATACAGAATGCCTCCGATTGAATGTCTCCGGCGCCGGGCCCCCTGGAGGGTGCTCTAGCCCAGCGCCTGGCTGACCTTTTCTTCGAGCTCCCGTTTGTCGACGGGCTTCACGCAGTAGTGGCTCGCCCCCAGGCTGAGCGCCTGTCGGGCGGTTTCCGCGCCCGGGTAGCCGGTGAGCACGATCGCCCGGGTGGCGGGATTGGTTTTTTTGAGCGCCGCGAGCACGGCGATGCCGCTCATGGTCCTGAGCTTCAGGTCGAGGATGGCCAGATCCACCTGGTTGCTGCGGGCGTATTGCAGGGCCTCTTCCTCCTCGGTGAAGGTGGCGACCTCGTGTCCTTTCCTGATCAGGATCTTGCCGATCATGACGGCCGCTTCCGGAACGTCGTCGAGGACCAGAATGTGTGCCATCGCTTCCTCTTCCGGACGGGGCGGGGCCAGGTCAGGCCCGCTCCGGACCCCGTCCCGTCCGGTTATCCACGCGTCTTAATACAGACAATCTCGCAGAGAGTCGAATTCTGCATCCAGATGGCTAAGCACAAAAGTTCGATATACAAGGCGCGGTGGTGTTGCGAAAGCGGAGGCGTACATAAGGTACGTCGAGCATTTCGCGACCCGCCGCAACGCCGTAGATCGGACTTTTTGCGACGCCATCAATACAAACCGAGCAGCT
>JAJYKH010000268.1 GCA_021788685.1 Deltaproteobacteria bacterium
CATGTCATCGGCATCCTCGCCGTTCAGCTCGGCCAGGGAGAGCCGCCGTGCATCCATCTGCCGCCAGACGTAGGCGATGTAAGCCAGCACGAACGGCACCGCCAGGGCCACGTAGGTCATGGCCGTCAGCGTGTAGTGGCTGCTCGAGGCGTTGTGGATCGTGAGGCTCGCCTGCAGGTCATAGGCCGAGGGATAGAAGGCCGTATTGTTGTAGCCGGCGATGAGGAAGATCGATAGCCCCACCAGGACGGTGCCGATGCCGCCGAACCAGATGCCGTTGCAGGCGCCGAGGAACCGGGTGGCGGCCACGCTGTAGATCACCGCCCCCAGCCCGCCCACCAGCAGCAGGGCCACCAGCGGCATGGCGAGCAGGTTGTGCAGGTACTTGGATGGCTCCAGGAACACCCGGCCCGTCTCCGGATCGACCGCATACCCCTGCATGAAGGCGAGCCCACCCACCACCGCGAGCAGGAAGGGCAGGGCGAAGAGGAAGTTGAGCCACGCCGCCCGCCGGGCGTGCCGCTCCAGGGGCTCGTAATCGATGTTGCTCACCAGGTACTCGGCCCCGAGCACCCGGGCCAGGAAGATCAGGAAGAAGCCGAGCGCCAGGTTGAAGGGGTTCAGCGCCGCCTCCAGCCCGTGATAGGGCGTCTGCCAGGTCACCCAGTTGTATTCGTTGAGGCTGAATTGCGAGCCGGTGAAGAAGGTGCCCACCGCCGCCCCGATGAGCAGCAGCCCGACGCTGCCGTTGAGGAGCAGGAAGATCTCGTAGGTGCGGGCGCCCAGGAGGTTGTCCGGCTTGCGGCGGTATTCGTAGCTCACCGCCTGGAGGACGAAGGTGAAGAGGATGAGCATCCACACCCAGTAGGCGCCGCCGAAGCTGGTGGCGTAGAAGAGCGGGAAGGCGGCGAACAGGGCGCCGCCGAAGAGCACCAGGGTGGTGAAGGTGAGCTCCCACTTGCGGCCCAGGCTGTTGACGATGAGGTCCTTTTCCTCCCGGGTGCGGGCGGTGGTGAACAGCAGGGTCTGGCCGCCCTGCACGAAGGTGAGGAACAGGAACAGCGAGCCGACCACCGAGGCGATCAGCCACCAGAGCTGCTGCAAGACGGAAAGGTCGAGAGTGCCGATCATGGTTACGCCTCCTCCGGGCCGATCTGGATCTGGTTGAGCATGATGCGGATTTCCGCGATCAGCAGGGTGGTGAACAGGAACAGGAAGATGAAGAAGGTGGCCTGCACGTTCCCGGCGGTCAGGTCGGTGCGGGCCACGTCAACCGGGAGCAGCCCCTGGATGGCCCAGGGCTGCCGCCCCATCTCGGCCACGATCCAGCCAGCCTGGCTCGCCACGTAGCCCAGGAAGATGGAGGCGACGCTCAGCCTGAGCAGGCCGCGCTTGGACGGGAGAGTGCCTTTGCAGGCGAAGGCGAGCACCGCCAGGAAGAGCACGGGGAAGAGGGTGCCCAGCACCACCATGACGTGGAAGCTGTAAAAGACCGGGGCCACCGGCGGGGCCGCATCCCGGGGGTCGGCCAGGTGGCCGTAGCCCAGGTCGTCCCGGTACTGGTTGAAGGCGGCGAGGGCCGCGGCGGCGCCCGCCTTGTCCCCGCTCTTCCGGGCGAGTTTGTAGTGGGCCAGCCCGGCCAGGGCGATCTTGCCACGGGCCATGCGCTCGCGCACCCCCACCAGCTGGTGCTCCGGGTTGCCGAACAGGAGGTCGTCGATTCCCGGCACGTAGCTCCCCGCTTCCCGGTTGGCTAGGAGCGACAGCAGGCCCGGGACCTTCACCTCCAGCAGGAACGGATCGAGACCGTCGCCCGGCTTCTTGAGGCCGTTCACCACCCCCATCGCCACGATCGGGGCGCCGTCCATGCCGCGGTAGAGCCCTTCCATGGCCGCCAGCTTCAGGGGCTGCTTGTGGGCCACGGAGAAGGCGGCCTCGTCGCCGGTGAAGATGACGAAGGCCGAGGAGAGCAGACCGAAAACCGCCGCCACCACGATGCTGCGGACCGCCATCTTCTCGTGCCGGCCGCGCAGGAGGTACCAGGCCGACACCCCGATCACGAAGAGGGCGGCCAACTGGAAGCCGCTGCTGGTGGCGTGGGTGAACTTGCTGATGGCCACCGGCGAGAAGATCACCGCCCAGATGTTCTGCATCTCGAACCGGGCGGTCTCCGGGTTGAAGGCCATGCCGGTGGGGAACTGCATCCAGCCGTTCGCCACCAGGATCCAGAGGGCCGAGAGGTTGGAGCCCACCGCCACCATCCAGGTGGAAAAGAGGTGGAACCCCTTGGAGACCCGGTTCCAGCCGAAGAACATCACCGCGAAGAAGGTGGCCTCGATGAAGAAGGCGAAGATCCCCTCCACGGCGAGCGGCGCCCCGAAGATGTCCCCCACCATCCAGGAGTAGTTGGACCAGTTGGTCCCGAACTCGAACTCCAGGATGATGCCGGTGGCCACCCCGATGGCGAAGTTGACGGCGAAGAGCTTCATCCAGAACTTGGTGAGCCGCCTCCATTCCCGGTTCCCGGTCTTCACGTAGATGGTTTCGAAAAAGGCCACCAGGAAGGACAGCCCCAGGGTCAGCGGGACGAAGAGCCAGTGGAACATGGCCGTCATGGCGAACTGCGCCCGCGCCCAATCCACTGTGGTCAAGTATTCCACCGTTCTACCTCCTCTTGCTTGGGGTTGATGCCGAAAGGCGGGGCGGTGTAAGGCCCCACAGGGCACCACATCTGCTTTGTTATCGGCCTGTTCGCATACCTGGTGTATAGCCTCACAGGCCGATGCCGCGCATCTGCGGCCCCCTGTGATGCCTTACATTGTGAGAGATTTCTTTTCCCAAGGAGATTTTGCCCTGTGATCGGTTACCGGGCGGGTGCCCGCCGGTACCGGGTGCGGCCGCCGTGGCGGCCGGCCCGTCTGACGCAGGGATCGCGGCCTCGCCGGGCCGGACCAGCCGGGCGAGCACATGGTCCGCCCGCTCGGCGTCGCTGGCGAAGCGGGTTTCGAGAACGTCGGGGAAGAAAAACGGCTTGAGCACCGCGAACAGGATGAAGAGCTTCAGGAGAATGATCGCCCAAAGCGTCCGGCCCAGGCGCATGGAGCGGAACCCCTGGAGGTAGAAGGCGAGGATGGCGGTGAAGAATGGCCTCATGTTCCGAAAGATTCTGCAGCCTCTATTCTAATGGTATCGCGGGTACCTGCCCGTTTTCAAAAAAAATTCAATCCGGGGCCGGACGGTTGCCCGCCGCTTCCTCCGGCGCCGGCGTCGTGCAGGGGGAGCAGCATTCCTCCCGCAGGAGATCGGCAAAGGAAACCGCGCCCAAGGTCTCTCGCAGCTGGTCGCGCGCCTTGAGCCAGACCCGGTGGACCACGCAGGTGGGATTGTTGGCGCACGAGGCGGGGCGGGCCACGCAGTCGTTCAGATAGATCTCGCCGATGATGGCCTCGATGACCTGGAGCATGGTCACCGCCGCGGGCGGTTGGACCAGCCGGTAGCCGCCCCGGGAGCCCTGGACGATTTCGATGATTCCGGCCCTGGCGAGCTGCTGAACGATCTTGGCCAGAAAATCGGGAGGGATGTCGGCGCGAGCCGCCACCTCCTGGCGGCTCACCAATGCCCCCTCGCCCTTCCGGGACAGATAGAGGACGCAGCGCACCGCGTACTCGCCGGCTCGCGTCAATCGCATGGCGCAACCCCATACAGGATATATCGGATCATATTTATCCTATATCAAGGCAGGCAGGCGGCGTCAAGGGGAATGTGATGGAGTGCGGAGGGAACGTTTCGGGAAGCGGCTCGGCGAGGAAGAGGAGGCCGATCCCGGAGAAGGTGCGGCAGGGCGGCGCGGCGCCGACTCAGGAGCCGGGGACGGCCAACGCTTCGCGGGCCAGCTCGCCCACGGTGGCGCTCTTCATGGCCCCGGCCTCATAAAAACGCACCGGGGCCGGGTCTCCGAGCAGCCCCTTCAATCGGGTCTCGGCGGCAGCCGCCGCCCGGAGGAGACCCAAGGCGCGGGCGGCCAGGCCCCGCACCTGGGGATCGGGGGAGTCGAGGTAGGGCAGAAGATAGCGGGGGGCGTCCTTCTGGCGGAGGAGATCGGGGCGGACCTGGGCGAGGCGGCCCAGGCCCCACATGAGGCCGCGCTGGAGCGGCTCGTATTCAAGGAAGAAGCCGTCCTCCCGCATGAAGGCCACCAGGATGTGGGCGTACTCCGCGGCGAGCCTGGCATGCGCGGCCAGCACCTCGGCCATGGCCTCGGGCACCCCCCAGCCGATGCCGCCCGACTCGTCGTTCAGGCTCCACATGAAGCGGCGCATCACCACCCGCGCCGCCTCCATGTCCTCGTCGGCGAGGGCGGCCACCGTCGGCCCCATGGCGGCGACCGCGTTCCACTTCACCCGTTCA
>JAJYKH010000269.1 GCA_021788685.1 Deltaproteobacteria bacterium
TCGGTCTCGGGCGGCAGATACCCCCAGTCGACCAGTTCCCGGAAGAAGGGCGCCCCCTGGCTGAACTGCCAGACGAAGTGGTACCCCCGGCCGGTGAGCAGCCACAGGGGGCGAATGCCGTATTCCGCCAGGAATTCGCCCATGAAATCGGCTACCGGCCCCATGAAGCCGAAGATGCGCGGCCGGTCATAATAGGCCTCGGCCGGGAAATCGAAGTTGAAGTAATCGAGATCGAAATGGACCAGGAAGGACTCCCGGTCCCACAGGGAGCGGCCGACGTCGAGATTGTTTTCGAGAAAGCAGTCCAGCTCCGCCGGGGTCCTCGCCTCGGAGGCGCTCGGGGTGGCGAGGTCGCACCGGCTCAGGAATACCGCCGTGGTCGCGCGCAAATCGGAGCCGCCCAGGTACTCCAGGATCCTGGCCCTGATGACCGGATTGTGGGCGAGGGCAACCCCCGGCAGCGTGGATGACATCGACAGCATTCCCTGAGGGAAGACGCCCGTGGACGCCCGGAAGCAGGGGCAGACGCCTGTCAGCCGGGAAAGAGAGGCATGTCGGATCGGGCGGGAAAACGGTTCCTTGCGGCCATTCCTCCTCTAGTTCATCACAGGGCCGGACCGTCTGTCAAACAGGGGAAAGCGCGCACCGAATCTGCTTTGCCAACGGCCTGCTCGCGTACCCGGGCACAGCCTCACGTCGGCATCTGCCGCGCCATCCTTCACGCACCCGATTGGTCTCGGAAAACAGTCAAGATCGTTCTTCTCATTCCGGGGAAAATCGGTTTAAATATAAGATTCCGAACCATCGTGAATCGATGGGCAAAATCAAGATGAGGATCTGACTTGCTACGCTCCATTGTCCGAAAAGTGAAAGGGCTGCTCCCCGGCAAGGGGGGAGAGACCCCGGCCCAACCCGAGCCGCCTTCATCGGCGGCCGTCCCCGCGGCGGCAACGCCCGAATCAGAACCGGCGGCAACCGCCGCTCCGGCTTCCCGGCCCCGCCGGACCAGAAAGAGACCCTCCCGCTCCAAACCCAGGCTGGAGCCAGAAGCACCGGCCCCCGAAGCGGTCCCCTGGGACCCCTCCTTGTTCCAGGTCGCGCCGGCTGAAGGCAAGAGCCGCTTCCACGACTTCGGCCTCCCGGACGAGATCCTGCACGCCGTTCACGACCTCGGGTTCCAACACTGCACCCCGATCCAGGCCGAGATCCTGCCGCCGGTGCTGGCCGGCAAGGACGCCTTCGGCAAGGCCCAGACCGGAACCGGCAAAAGCGCCGCTTTCCTGGTCGCCATCTTCACCCGCCTCATGCGGGAACCCGCCCCGGAGGCCAAGAGCGGCACCCCCCGGGCCCTGATCCTGGCCCCCACCCGCGAGCTGGTGGTCCAGATCAACCGGGACGCCCAGGACCTGGGCAAGTACAGCCCGGTCAGCACCATGGCCGTTTTCGGGGGCATCGATTACGAGAGGCAGAAGCAGACTCTGCAGCAGAGGCCGATCGACGTGCTGATCGCCACCCCCGGCCGCCTCCTCGACTATGCCCGGCGCAAGGTGGTCCGTCTCGACCAGGTGGAGATCCTGGTGATCGACGAGGCGGACCGGCTGCTCGACATGGGCTTCATTCCGGACGTCCGGCAGATCATCAACCAGACGCCTTACAAGGACAAGCGCCAGACTATGCTGTTTTCCGCCACCCTCACCTCCCAGATCGGCCAGCTCGCCGCCCAGTGGACCAGAGAGCCGGTCACGGTGGAGATCGAGCCGGAGCAGGTGGCTGCGGAAACCGTGGAACAGATCGTCTATCTGGCCACTTCCGAGGAAAAGTTCACGGTCCTCTTTAACCTCATCACCCAAAAGAGCCTGGAGCGGGTGATCGTTTTCTGCAACCGCAAGGACGTGACCCGCAAGGTGCGGGACAAGCTCCACCAGCACGGCATCAGCTGCGCGCTGCTCTCCGGGGATGTCCCGCAGAACAAGCGGATGAAGACCCTGGATGACTTCAAGAACGGGAAGATCAGGGTGCTGGTGGCCACCGACGTGGCGGGCCGCGGCCTGCACATCGAGGGGATCAGCCACGTGGTCAACTTCAACCTGCCGCAGGACGCGGAGGATTACGTGCACCGGATCGGCCGCACCGGCCGGGCGGGGGCCAAGGGGACCTCGGTGAGCTTCGCCGACGAGGCGGAATCCTTCTACCTGCCCGAGATCGAGGAGTACATGGGGCAGAAGCTGCCCTGCACCTACCCGAGCGAGGAGCTGCTGGCGGCGCTCCCGCCCCCGCAGTTCAAAAAGCCCGAAACCGAACGGCCGCCCCGGCCCCGCGGCCGCGGAGGCCGACGGCCGGGCGGAAGCTCGCGGCGCCCCCGGCGCGGCCCGGCAGGACGGTCCGGGGGCGGCCGGAAGAGCGGCGGGGAATAGCCGCCCACTGGCCGCTTGATCGGATCACCAACGAATCGTTGCTCCTTGCGGACGGAACACATGCCGGCAATCCCCTTCAACATGCTGTGGCTCGCTCTGTGCGGCATCCTGGTCGGGGTCGGCGCCGCCTTTTCGGGCCTGGGGGGCGGCTTTCTCATGGTCCCGTTTCTTCTCTCCATGGGCTATACAGCCCAGCGGGCCGTGGGGACATCCTTCCTCGCCATCCTGGTGATTTCGTTCTCCGCATTGATCGCCCACAACAAGCTGGCCAACGTCGATTACCGGGCCGGCATTCTCCTCGGAATGGGCGGCATCATCGGTGCCCAGGTCGGAGCCCGGCTGGTGGAGCACATCCCTGCCGTCAGCTTCCGCAAGATCTTCGCCGGCATTCTCCTCGGCCTGGCCGCCTACATGTTCCTCAAGAAATAATTACCGGCCCGAGTCGTTCAAAGTTCGATGTTGGACGCGATCTTCGACGTTCAGCCTTTTTTGAACATCGAACGTCGAATGAAAACCCGCCCCTCGTTCTTGTCGTTCAATCTACAAACTTCTGCTCCCGGGGTCAGTTCATCATTCGATGTTATTATTAGGTGTTGGATGTTCGATGTTCGACCTTCATCAGTCTACAAATACCGAACCACGTGGTGGTGGTCGTTCCAGTAGCGGACGAAGCGGATGCCGTCAGTCCCCACGCTCAGCTCGGAAACGGAGCAGTTGTCCGAGCGGAGGCGGATGGGCTCGCCGTCGTGCGCGAGGCCGAGAAACAGCTCCGCCAGGCAGCGGAAGGCCCCCTGGTGCCCGACCAGCGCGATAAGGCTTTCCCCCGAGGCGAGGATTTCCGCCAGGAAACCGGCGAGCCGTTCGTAGGTGGGGACGAGCCAGGCACGGTGGCGATCGGGCTCGGGACCGGGCGGCAGGGAGCCCGCCGGCATGCCCCCATACCAGTCGGGACGCCACTCGATTTCGATGATCCGGCTGTCGTAGACGGCCCGCCCGCAGCGGAAGCCGGCCCGGTCAAACGTGTGGGCCGCCCGGGCCAGTGGGCTGACGTACACGGTGTCGAAGCGAAGGGAAGCGAGCCGCTCCCGGAGGGTCCCGATCTGGAGCTCGCCGCGTGCGCTGAGCATCGGATCGACCCCGTCGGTGGTCTCGCCGGACTGTTCCCGGCTCTCCCCATGGCGCACCAGCAGGATGCGCTGGTCTCCCGTCCGGGTCCTTGGTTTCTTCCTAGGCATCTCCCTCCGGTGGCTCGTCCTTTCTTCACTTCTTTTCACGGGAGTCGCCTACAAATTCCGGGTAGAGGCGTCGGGCGCACTCCGGACAGATGCTGTGGGTGAACTCCGCGCGGGAGTGGCTTCCAATGTATTTTTCTATCTCCTGCCAGTACCCGGCGTCATCGCGGATCTTCTTGCAGGAGGCACAGATCGGCAGCAGGCCCCTTAGCTCCCGGACCTGATCGAGGGACGCCCGCAGCCGGGCGGAAAGCTCCCGCTCCACCTCCAGCAGCTCTTTGACCCGGGCAGTCGAGATGGCAAAAGCGAGAAAGGCCAGCAGGCGGATGCCCAAATTCCACCACTCGACAGGTCCGCCGAGGAAAGCGAACTGAACGGCCGTATGCCGGGCAAGCCACCAGCTAAGGGCGGAAAGAACCGAGGCGGCTATGCCGCCCGGGCGGCCGGCCCGCCACGCGGCATAGCCCACAGGGAGGAAATAAAAAACGAAGAAACCGAGATCGGTGCCGGTGATGGAATCGATCAGCCCGACGACAACGATCTGGAGGCAGACCAACAGCCCGACCCAAGTCAGGCAGGAAAGCGGCGGACGATTCATTCCGGCCTCCCGCCGTACCGGAGTGGCATCTGCCGATGGTGACAGTGGAAGCAGCCAGAACCGGAGGATTTAGGCATCCCGTCCGGACCAGTTGATCCAGAGGGCGGCAGTCCAGCCCCAAACGGCATTGTAGAAGACCACCAGGAGTG
>JAJYKH010000270.1 GCA_021788685.1 Deltaproteobacteria bacterium
GCCATCTGCGCCTTGAGGTCGTTCAGCTCCTTGGTCAGCGCGTCGATGCGCTGCGCAAGGTCGTCCGTCTGGGCCAAGGCCACGGCCGGCATTGCCAGCAGGCCTGCCAGCGCTACGACAGAAAACTTTTTCACCATCTCTCTTCCTCCTTTGGTGAGTTAAAAAAGAGTGTCCTATCCGAGATTGCCCCAGGCAATCTCCCCCCTGAAAACGGCCGCGGCCGTTTTAAGGCCCCCACAATCAACCGCCTTCCCGCGAAAGCCCTTCATCTGGTGGCCGCACGGTCCGGAAACCACCACGGGTGGCGCCGGTCGGCCGCGAGGGCTTGCATTTCTCAGTCAAGCCCCTGGGATTCCGCAGGAATTAGCCAATTGACTTACCCCAGCAAGGTGGATTTGTCAAAACAAATAATCATTCTCAACTGCAAAAAACCATGGGGTTTCTGAAGGTTTCGATTGTTAGGGTCGGCCTAACTCTCCTCCCGTCAACAGGCGACGGATTCGCAAAAAGCGGACACTCACGTCCCTCGACAGATCAAGTCAACCGTGGCCGGACAATACAAGCATTTGCAATCCCAAACAGTATGTGCTAATGCTGGGCCTTCCGCTGACAGCTGTCTGCCAGCGATCGGCTGTCAGCTGTCAGCAAAAAGAACCCCGGACCAGCACCCCGGCGAACTCGGGCTCTACATCTTTTCGCAACAACTACCAGACTGGATTCCGGCCTGCGCCGGAATGACGAGATAAGCCATTCGAGGAAACCCGCCATGACCAGCCAGACCATCATTTACACCGAAGTCGACGAGGCCCCCGCCCTGGCGACCCACTCCCTTCTCCCCATCCTTCGGGCGTTTACCAAGGGGTCGGGCATCGTCTTCGAGACCAGGGACATCTCCCTGGCCGGGCGGCTCATCGCCAACTTCCCGGAAGGGCTGAGCGAGGGCCAGAGGATTCCCGACCACCTGGCCGAGCTGGGCCGGCTGGTCAAGCAGCCCGAGGCCAACCTCATCAAGCTGCCCAACATCAGCGCCTCGGTCCCCCAGCTCAAGGCGGCAATCAAAGAGCTGCAGGAGAAGGGCTACGCCATTCCCGACTACCCCGAGGCCCCGAAAACCGAGAAGGAAAAGGCGCTCCAGGCCAGGTTCGCCAAGGTGCTCGGGAGCGCCGTGAACCCGGTGCTGCGGGAGGGCAATTCCGATCGGCGGGCGTCCGCCGCCGTCAAACGGTTTGGCCGCAAGAATCCCCACCGGCTCATGAAGCCATGGCCGGCTGACTCCAAATCCCGGGTGGCCTACATGACGGCCGGCGACTTCTACGGCAGCGAAAAATCGGTCACCCTGGACAAGCTGAGCGAGGTGCGGATCGAATTCGCGGGAGAGGACGGCGCCGTCCGGACCCTCAAGGAAAAGATGCCCCTGTTGGCCGGGGAGGTGGTGGACGCCTCGGTCATGAAGGTGGCGGCCCTGAGGGAGTTCTATGCGGAGCAGATCGCGGCGGCCAAAAAGGATGGGGTGCTGCTCTCGCTCCACCTCAAAGCCACCATGATGAAGATTTCGGACCCGGTCCTGTTCGGCCACTGCGTGGCGGTCTACTACCAGGACGTGCTCGAAAAGCGCGCCGCTACGGTCGCGGCCCTGGGGGTCAACGTCAACAACGGCATCGGGGACCTGTACGCCAAGATCGCCGCTCTCCCCGAAGCCCAGCGGCAGGAAATCGAGGCGGACATCCAGGCGGTCTACCAAAACAGCTGCGGTCTCGCCATGGTGGACTCCAGCCGGGGCATCACCAACCTGCACCTTCCCAACAACGTGATCGTCGATGCCTCCATGCCGGTCTTCATCCGCGACGGCGGCCGGATGTGGGGGGCAGACGACAAGCTGCACGACACCATCGCCATGGTGCCGGATCGTTGCTACGCCACCATCTACCAGCAGGTGGTGGACGACTGCCGCCAGCACGGCGCCTTCGACCCGGCCACCATGGGCACCGTGGCCAACGTGGGGCTCATGGCCCAGAAGGCGGAGGAGTACGGCTCCCACGACAAGACCTTCATCGCGCCGGGGAAGGGAACCATTCGGCTGGTGGACACCGCTTCCGGCGAGGTGCTGCTCTCCCAGGCAGTCGAGCCCGGAGACATTTTCCGGGGGTGCCAGACCAAGGACGCCCCCATCCGCGACTGGGTGAAGCTGGCGGTGAACCGCGCCCGGGCCACCTCCATCCCGGCCGTCTTCTGGCTCGATCCGAAGCGGGCTCACGACGCCGAGCTTATCGCCAAGGTGAAAAGGTATCTGCCGGACCACGACACCACCGGCCTGGAGATCCGGGTCATGACCCCTGACGAGGCGATCCGCTTCTCGCTTGCCCGCATCCGGCGGGGCGAGGACACCATTTCGGTCACCGGCAACGTACTCCGCGACTACCTCACCGACCTGTTCCCCATTTTGGAGCTGGGAACCAGCGCGAAGATGCTCTCCATCGTGCCCCTCATGAACGGCGGCGGCATGTTCGAAACCGGGGCCGGCGGCTCGGCGCCAAAGCACGTGGAGCAATTCCTGAAAGAAGGCCACCTGCGCTGGGACTCGCTTGGCGAATTCTGTGCGCTGGTGCCCTCCTTCGAGCACCTCCACGCCACCACCGGCAACGAGAAGGCCAAGGTGTTTGCCGAGACCCTCGACCAGGCGGTGGGGACTTTTCTGGAAGAAGGGAAATCCCCCTCGCGAAAGGCGGGGGAGCTGGACACCCGGGGGAGCCACTTCTACCTGGCCCTCTACTGGGCCCAGGCATTGGCCGCGCAGAGCGGCGATAAGGAGCTGCAGGCCCGGTTCGCCCCCGTGGCCCGGGAGCTCAAGGCAAAGGAAGCACAAATCGTGGCGGAGCTGATCCGGGCCCAGGGAAAGCCTGTGGACATCGGCGGCTATTACCGGCCGAACCGGAAGAAGACCGCCGGGGCCATGCGCCCCTCGGCCACCTTTAATGCCATCGTAGACTCGTTTAAAAATGCGGAGGCGCAATAATGAGGTTCTTCGTAGGCAGAGGGACTGGTTTTAATTTTTTCTTTGCGGCTCTGCGCCAGTGCGTTGTAATTTAGTTTTTTGTGACGTAAGAGCAAAGAACGGGGCCGCCTGAGGCCGCTCGACCGACGAACATCAAAAAAGGAACGACAATGGCTGAGGACAAGAACGACAAGCAGGAAGAGCAGGCCAATCCGGCTGACACGCCCGTCTTCAAGGTGCAGAAGCTCTACTTGAAAGACCTCTCGTTCGAAAACCCCAACGCCCCCGAGATTTTCTTGGCGGGATTCGGGGAGCCCAAGGTGGACATCAACCTGGGGATCAAAAACAGGAAGCTCAACGACGATCACTGGGAGGTCACCCTGTCGGTGACCGCCAAAATCGCCAAAAGCGATGAGGACAAGACCTTGTTCATCATCGAGGTGGAGCACGCAGGCATTTTCCTGCTCCGGAACATTCCCGAGCAGCATTTGCCCGCAGTCCTGGCGGTGGAGTGCCCCACCCTGATGTACCCCTTCACCCGGCAGATCATCAGTCAGGTGTCGGTTGACGGCGGGTTCATGCCTTTTCTCATCGAGCCGGTCAATTTCATGGCCCTCTTCGAAGCCCAGCGGCGGCGCCAGGCCGAGCAGCAGGGGCAGCAGCCAACCCAGTAATCAAGCACGAAAGCTCGCCAGCAAAAAAGGCAGAGGCGCCCGGAGCGCCCCTGCCTTTTTTGCTTCTTGATCCCAGCAGCTGCTATTCGGCGGAGGTCGAGATCACCGCCACGGAGCGGCGATTCTTCTCCCTTCCTTCCGGCGTGCCGTTGGAGGCCACCGGCATCCGCTGCCCGAAGCCGCGGGTGATCAGGCGGGAGGGAGCGATGCCGAACCGCGAAACCAGGTATTGCTTCACCCGCTCGGCCCGCAACCGCGAGAGCTTTAAATTGTATGCCTCGGTTCCTTCCGCGTCGGTGTGGCCTTCGATTACCGCCTTGGCTTTCGGGTAAGCCAGCAGGAATATGGCGACATTCTCCAGCTGCTTGCGATAAATCGGCTTGATATCCGCCTTGTTGAAATCGAATTGAATCCGCAGGTCAACGGCGGTCTTTTCCTTCAGGGGCAGGGGGCAGCCCCTGTCATCCACCTTGATGCCCTTGGGGGTTCCCGGACAGGCGTCGAGATCATCGGGGACGCCGTCGCCATCGCTGTCGCGGGAGCAGCCGACCGCATCTACCGGTACTCCCGGCGGGGTTTTCGGGCACTTATCGAGATAATCGGGGACGCCGTCGCCATCGCTGTCGCGGGGGCAGCCGACCGCATCCACCGGGACTCCCGGCGGGGTTCCGGGGCACTTATCGAGATAATCAGGGACGCCGTCGCCATCACCGTCCC
>JAJYKH010000271.1 GCA_021788685.1 Deltaproteobacteria bacterium
ATCGAACGGCGGCCCGCTTTCGCGGATCCGGCGCACGGACGAACGCTCACGGATCCAGGGCACCAACAAAAAAGCCGGAACCCGGTGGTTCCGGCTCAAGGGGCAGTCGATCCGCCCGGAAGGGGGTGCTTCTCAACCGGTCAGCGGCAGGCCGACGTCGTTCCGGCTGGAGAGGGGAGATTGCTGCGCCTTGACGCCCTCCACCAACTGGTTGAGGTTGAGAATGCTTTCCCGCAGCTCCATGGTCTGGGCCAGGACCATTTCCGCCGCCGAGGCCAGCTCCTCGGAATTGGCGGCCAGCTGCTGGGTGCCGCTGTCCATTTCGGAAACGGCCTTGTTGATCTGTATGATTCCTTGGGCCTGCTCGTGGGAGGCGGTGGAGATTTCGCCGATCAGGACTCCCACCTTCTGGGAGCTTTCGGTGACATCCCCCATTTCCTTGGCGAGGATGTCCACTTTGCCCAGCCCCGCGTTGACGTTCTTGATCGCCCGCTCGATGAGCTCGTTGGAGTTGCGGGCCGAGACCGCCGTCCTCTGGGCGAGGTTCCGCACTTCCTCCGCGACCACCGCGAACCCCTGGCCGTGCTCGCCGGCCCGGGCGGCCTCCACGGCGGCGTTGAGGGCGAGGAGGTTGGTCTGGAAGGCGATTCCTTCGATTTCCCTGATGATTGAGGAAATTTCGTCGCTGTCCTTCTTGATGGCCTGCATGCTGCTCTGCATTTCCTTCATCTCCCGGTTGGCCCGGCCGGTGATCTCGTCATTGCGTTTCATGGCGGCATGGGCCTCGCTGGAGTTCTCGTCGTTGCGCTGGATCATGGCGGTGATCTCCTCCAGTGAGGCGCTGGTTTCCTCGAGGGAGGCCGCCATTTGGGAGGCCATCTCGGCCAGGCTGCTCGACGAATCGCTGGTGCTGCTGGCCTCCCCGGTGATCTGGTCGGCATTGGTATTGAGCCCCCGGACGATGGCGTTGACGGTCTTGACGATCATCTGCACAAACAGGAAAGAAAGAATGAGCACCGCGACCATGGAAACGATGCCACCGACCAGGTAGAAGATGTTGAAGAAGTTGACCCTGGTCATGGTCTGCTGTTTTACGAGCTGGGACGCCTCCCGCAAGGTGTCGACGGCATCCTTGGTGTTTTTCATGATCGCGAAATAGTGATCGTAATACTCGGCATCCATGATCTCGGCCGCTTGCTCCGAATTTCCGGCCGCTAGGGCGGGCATCACCTTGCTGGTAATGATCTCCTTCATTTGCCGCCACTCGTCGGCCGTCTTTTGCAGGAGCGACGGCATATCGGAATTGTTGATCGAGTGGCAGGAATTGCACGTGAGCTGCTCCCCCTCGAGGGGCTTGGTGAGGTGGGTCACCATGTCGGCGGTGATCTGGTCCATCCGCTCCATGGTGGAGGTGACGCCGCTCAGCCGCTCCTCGTCGTACTTGAGAATCTGGGACTTGAGGACGCTGTTCATCAGGTTGATGTTGAGGCGGGCACGGGCCAGGAGGTCGATGTACTCGTTCTTCAGCTCGATCCCGGTGTACTTTTTGCCGCCGATCTGGACCTCGCCGATGATGTATTGGGCGAGTGCGACGCTGATGCCCATCGCCAGGACGACAAATCCCACCAGCCCGAAAAGCTTCTTCCTGAGGCTCATCCTGCCCAACCAGTTGTGCATCGCATCCCCCCTTGAACCTGCATATTTCCTGCCGGCGACAGTCGCCGCCCCTCCGGCACCCCCTCCCTTTTAAAAAGGAAAAGGGTTTTTTGCAACCAGATTTGGTCCACGTTGTGCAAATTGTTGTTTTCTCATTTCCCCGCGGCAGTTAGGCAAGTTATTGCGAAGTCATCAGATTTCGGAAGAGGAGGGAGGCAAGGAAGAAGAGCGATCGACCTCGCCAGGGACAGAGGGAAGAGAAACCAACTGGGTGATTAGGGAAAGCCAAGGGACTGCCGCTTCTCCTCCGGCTGCAAAAAACATAGAAAGAAGCTTTTCCGTTGACATTCCAAATCGTTTTCCTGACCATGAGCAAGGGGGGAATAGTATTTTTGCGGTCTTACCCTCGCGTGTTTTTTCCTGCTGCAAATTCGTGATTATCCAGGGTCGGGGGACTCTTCGGCTGCGTCTTGCCGCCCGCGGGCGGTTGGTGACAATCATCCCCCATGGCCCGTGTACTGGGGATGACTTCAGGCGACTGCAGGCAGACGTGTGCAGTTTTTCCCGGCTGAGAATGGCAAAGGTCAGGAGGTAGTTGGGACGTCTGGATTTCATCGCCTATCAACTCGATGGATCCTTTATAGGGAAACGGGACAGTCAATGCCATCAACCAAAAAGGAGGTAGGAGTATGCGCCAAAACGCCTTTTTCAACCTGGGCCTCTGGCTTGTGCCTCTGCTGCTCCTGGGCTCTGCCGCCGGTGTTCCGGCCCAGGAGCAGGAAAAACCCGTCTGTGCTAAGTGCCATGAAGAGATGGCTACGAAATTTCTCAACTCCTTCCATGCCAGCATGTGGAAAGGCCAGGGCCGGAGCATGGCCAACGTGTGCCAAACATGCCACGGCCCCGCCGACCGGCACCTGCAAAATCCCTCCCGGGAAACGATCGTCTCCTTCGGCCCGAAATCGGCCCAGAGCCCGGAAGAGCAGAGCCGGGTCTGCCTGGGGTGCCATGCCTCCTTCAAGGAGGTAGCCAACTGGGAGATGAGCGAGCACAAGCGCAACGACATTGCCTGCGTCTCCTGCCACACCATCCACGCGATCAACCCCAAACCCAATCAGCCCGAGGTCTGCTTCGGATGCCACCACGACATCAAAATGCAGGCCAATAAATTCTCCCATCACCCGGTGATCGAGGGAAAGATCAAGTGCAGCGACTGCCATAACACCCACGGGACCCTCTCCCGCCACATGATCCGGGCGGAAAATGTCAACCAGCTCTGCTATCAGTGTCATGCCGACAAGCGCGGCCCCTTCATCTGGGAGCACCCGCCGGTGGAGGAGAACTGCGCCACCTGCCACAATCCGCACGGCAGCCGGCACGAAAATCTGCTCGTGGAAAAGGTCCCCAACCTGTGCCAGGACTGCCATTCGGACTCCCAACACCCGGGGACCCCGTATGATGCCAAATCCTCCTTCTTGGGCTCCAATCCCAGCAATCGTTTCTATGCCCGGTCCTGTTTGAACTGCCATGGCAACATCCACGGCAGCTCCACTTTTGGCGACCAACGGTTCACTCGATAGGAGACGAGATATGAAAAAAGTCTACTCAGCGGCTTTGGCGGCCTGGCTCATCTCCCCGTCTTTCCTCTACGCCGCCGAGACTGATCCGGTCCAGGTCGAGGGGCAACTGAACCTGGGAGTGCGATCGGTCAA
The DNA here is from genome assembly GCA_021788685.1 of Deltaproteobacteria bacterium. GTDB lineage: Bacteria > Desulfobacterota > Desulfobulbia > Desulfobulbales > UBA5123 > JAJYKH01. Next base: position 3,369 of record JAJYKH010000271.1, read on the forward strand.
TGGCGGAGAGGACAGCGCCTATTTCCACGAGTTCAAGGATGAAAGCGACGGGACCTTCGGATCGCTGCTTTTGGATGCCTACAAGAAGAACTACTACCTTGGCGCCGAGGCGGAAAACTTTGGCCTCACCGACCAGTATTACAGCCTGCACGCAGGGGATTACCGGAACTTCAGCTTCAAGGGTTTTTATAACGAAATCCCTCACAACATTTCCTTCGATGCCCTGACGCCGTTTACGGGCATCGGCACCAAGTCGCTCAATCTCCCCGTCCAGCCCGCGCCCACCAACACAGGCCTCTGGCAGCAGTTCGATTATGATTTCACCCGCAAGCAATACGGGGGCGAGATGAAGATTAACCTCAACTCACCTTTTTACATCAAGGTGGGGGCCAAACGGGAGGAGCGGGACGGAGTGAAGCCCTTGGGGGCGGGCTATTTTACGCCGGGGGCGGTGGAAATGCCCGAGCCGATCGACTACAAGACCGATGACCTCACGGTGGAGGGCGGGTACTTGAGCAAAGATCTGGTTGCTTCGGTCAGCGGGTATCTGAGCAGCTTCAACAACAAGAATCTCTATCTGGCCTGGGAAGACCCCTTTGCCACCGCTTTCCCGGCTGACTTCCCGACGTTGAGCACCCTTCCGCCCAACAATGACTACGGGAAGGTGGTGGGCGAAGCCACCTGGAAGGCGTTGCCCATGTCTTCCGTCCTGGCCGTCCGGGGGAGCTATTCGCACCTGGAGAACGATTTCACGTACTCGGATGTCGGTCTGAGCAATTTCACCACCGCCGTGCTGGGGGCCAACGGCTTCGACTTCACCACGCCCACTTTCGACGGCAGCATCATTTACTACAACGGTTCGGCTACTCTGACGTCCCGGCCGATGCGGTCCGTCGACACCCGCCTCTATTACAACTATCTCGACAAGGCCAACGACTCCACCGTCATCACGACCATCGAACCAAGTGGTGATGTGGCTACCAACTCCGACACCCTCTTCGGTTACCGGAAGAAC
>JAJYKH010000272.1 GCA_021788685.1 Deltaproteobacteria bacterium
TCCGATCTCGCGCCGAAGGGAGAAGGGGGTATGGCGGAACCACGGGAGTTCTGCGGCCCGGCACCCCCCCTTTGTCTTCAGAAGAAGGAGGGCTTCGAGGTGACTTGGCCCTCGGGCTCTGCCGTGTGGCGAGCCCGAGGCTCCTCGGCTAATTTTCTATCCTGCTTCAAACGGCTCGTTCCGCATGGCTGGGCAGCGGCGTACGCCGCGCCCCGATCGCCTTGGCGCCGAGATAGCCGCCGCCGAGCGACAGGAGCATGGAGAACAGAATGCCGATGAAGAGATACCAGGAAGCCCACGTCAGCCCCTGCACGGCCGTCTGGGCGGTCCTTTGGCCTGCTCCCGGCCGGCCGGCCATGAGCGGCATTGCCCGGTCGACGATCCCGGCGGCGCGGTCCCGGGCGAAGCCCATTTCCCTGACCAGCACGCCGATGGCCCCTTCACGGTTCCCGGCCTGCAGCTGCCGCTGGAGGTCGCCCAGGGCCTGACCGCTGATCTGTCCCCGCGGCGATCCGGTGATGAGTGACTGCAGCTGCTGCGTGGAGCCCGCAGTCGCCTGCGTCCCTTGGCTCATGAGGGAAAAGGCCCCGCCCAGCACGGCCCCGGTGCCGGAGGTGATCAGGTATGCGAAAAAAAGGGTGCTCACGCCCCAGGCGACAAAGCCGTGCAAAAGACCGTCGGTGCGCCTGGACATGCCGGACGTGCGGGCCGCGACGTACGCGCCGATGAAGCCGCCCGCGAACATGCTGATCCACGTCCAGACCCAGGCGAAGATGGAAATGCCGCCCCCCACCGGCTGGGCCGCCTGCGGGTTGACGGCGGTAATGCCGGCCGCCAGGCCGAAGAGGGCCAGCAGGAGAAAGGATGCAACGCCGGCGAACAGCCCTCCGAAGATTGCCCCCCAGCTGATGAAAGGCACCATCGGCCTGGAGAGCCCGGTCCGAAATTCACCCGCCCGAGTATCCAACACAGTCGTAACCATAGCGCACCTCCCTTGGTGAGCGTTCAATTGCCACCACCCGCTCAAAGTCGTTTCCGAGACGCGCGTGGTGAGCCACTTTCGAGGTAACCGGCTCCGCTCCTTTTTCACCTTCGTTCGGCCAATCGTTTCGATCCGCCCCCGGCTGCCGGGCAAAGGGTTCGCAGGCAAGGCATACCATATTGTAAGGTTTTTGACTCCGCCCGGGCAAAAGAAAAGAGATAACGGTAAATTGAGGAGTTAGGCCACAACAGCCGAGGGCTGGAAAGAAGTCGTGGCCGGACCAGCCCCAGAATAGCGGGTGACGAGTGACAAGTGACGGTGACGAGCGGAGGGCCCGGCTGGAGCAGGCGGCGGCTTGCAATCTTCGGCGGAAGGTGGGACAATTGCCCCCCTCGGGCCACCGCCCGGGAGCCCCTCGGTCCAACCTTTTTCCAGGAATCCAACTTCCCGTGAGCCTTACCGCCTCCCCGGCCTCTTCCCTCTGCCGTCTCTGCCCCCGCGACTGCGGGGCGGACCGGGCCGCGGCCGCCGGGGCCTGCGGCGCCGGCGGCCTGGTGCGGGTCAACCTCTGGCAGGCCCATCACGGCGAGGAGCCGCCGATCAGCGGCACCCGGGGCAGCGGCACCATCTTCTTCAGCCACTGCAACCTGCGCTGCGTCTATTGCCAGAACCACCGGATCAGCCAGGAAGGGTGGGGCCGGGACCACGACATCCCCGGGCTGGCCGGGATCATGCTGGAGGCGGCGGCCTCCGGGGTCCACAACCTGAACCTGGTGACCCCCACCCATTACAGCCTCCAGATCCGGGCCGCCCTGGCGCTCGCCCGCGAACGGGGGCTCGCCTTGCCGGTGGTCTGGAACAGCAGCGGCTACGAGCTGGCCGAAACCTTGCGGGCCATGGCCGGCAGCGTGGACGTCTACCTCCCGGACCTCCGCTACGCGGAGAGCGGGGCGGCCCGCCGCTACTCGGGGGCGGCCGACTATCCCGAGCGGGCCCGGGAGGCCATCCTGGAGATGTTCCGGCAGGTGGGCCACCTGCGGCTCGACGACTCGGGACTGGCCATCCGGGGGCTGCTGGTGCGTCTCCTCATCCTGCCCGGGAACGTCAACCGGGTGGACCGCAGCCTGCGCTGGCTGCGGGACCGTCTCGGCCCGGAAACGGCCATCAGCATCATGGCCCAGTACTATCCCACCCACCGGGTGGCCGGTTTCTTCCCGGAGCTGAACCGGACCATCACCCAAGCCGAGCACGACGACATCCTCGACGTGGTGGAGTCCCTCGGCTTCGAGAACGGCTTCATCCAGGAGCTGGCGCCGCCCACCCCGGAGTGGACCCCGGCATTCCGGGAATGCTGACCGATCGCAGGGGGATCGGAGCTTCGAGACGGCTTCTGCCTCAGCTCCGTATGCGATTACAGGTGCCGGAGATGCTAGCGATGAGCGTCGGCAGCAGTGCCGACAAAACGGCCTGTGAGGCTGTGCTTGGGTACGCGAGCAGGCCGCTGGCCAAGCAGATTCGGTGAGCCTCTGATCGTTTGCCGGCAAGGAGCTGCTCGCGCCGGTGCTGCCTCCCTTGCTCCTGACCAATTCAGGGAGCTATCCCGAAGCGAAGAACCCGGGCCCCTTTCCGTGGGGCCGCTTTCGGTTTCCGCTCCGAGTCCCGGGCCGCCCCGCCGCCATGGGGTGGCTCTGCGCTCCTCGCCCGCTTGACACCGAAGGGTCAGCATCTATAGCATTGAATGAAGGACGCGAACCCTGATGAGCCTTGCGGAAAAATCAAAAAGCCTGCTTCTCCCGCTTTTCCTGGGGGCGCTTCTCTTTTTGACCTTCGTGACCGGATCGATGATCACCATTGCCGGGGTGCCGCCCTCGGGCTATTTTCGGGATGCGTACAACGCCGGGACGGCACTCTACTCGAAATACGCCGGCTACACCGATCCCCTGGCCACCGATTTATGGGCGCCGGCGAGGACCGCCAAGACCGGCGTCACCGTTTACGATCCCCAGAAAACCACCGCCGGCCTGACCCTGTACAGCTCGGGCCACGCCCCGGTCGCCTATTTGATCGACCGGCAGGGCCGGATCGTTCATCAATGGCAGCGGCCCTACAGCACGGTGTGGGACAAGTCCGCCGCCGTGCGCCACCCGGTCCCCGACGCCCGGACCAGCTTCCAGAAAACCTACCTGTTTCCAAACGGCGACCTGCTGGCCATCTACATCGGCGTGGGGGATACCCCCTACGGATACGGCATGGTCAAGCTCGACCGCGACTCGCGGGTGATCTGGAAAAACATGGACTACTTCCACCACGACTTCGCCGTCGATCGGGAGGGTTTCATCTACGCGCTGACCCAGGATTTCCGGACCACCTTCCCGGAAGGCGTCGATCACTTGAGCCTGCCGGTGCTCGACGACTTCCTGGTCATCCTGTCGCCGGACGGCCGCACCCTCAGGAAGATTTCCCTGCTGGACGTGGTCAACAAATCCCCGTACCGGCAGCTGCTGTGGGTGGTGCCGTACTGCAGCCTGGGCGATCCCCTGCATACCAACGGCGTGGATGTGATCGACGAGAAGACGGCGGCGCGTCTCCGGGAGAAGGTCCCCGCGGCCGCACCCGGCCAGCTCCTGCTCTCCTTCCGGGAGCTGGGCTGCGGCACCGTCGCCCTGTTCGACATCAAGGCCGAACGCCTCGTCTGGGCGGCGCGCGGGTCCTGGCACGCCCAGCACGACCCCGACATCCTGCCGAACGGCAACATCCTGATGTTCGACAACCGGGGCCATTTCGGGCCCGGCGGCGAGTCGCGGGTGATCGAGGTCGAGCCGGACAACGGCCGGATCGTCTGGCAGTTCGCCGGCACCCCCGATCGTCCGCTCAACAGCCTGATCCGGTCCGACCAGGAGCGGCTGCCGGACGGCAATACGCTCATCACGGAGTCGGACGGCGGCCGCCTGCTGGAGGTGACCCCGTCCGGCGAGACCGTCTGGGAATATCTCAACCCGGTCCGCGGCGGCAAGAACGGGGAGCGGATCGCGACCCTCAGCTGGGCGTCGCGCATCGACCCGCGTTCCCTGGACGCCGATTTCCGCGCAAGCCTCGCCCAGGCGCCAACCCTTACCGGGAGGGAACCTTCCCCATGACTTCTCAGCGCGTCTTGCTCGCCGCCTTTCTCCTTGCCATCATCCTCGGCGCGGCCGCCCCCGCAGCCGCCTACGTCGGACCCGGCGCGGGGCTGAGCCTGCTCGGCGCCTTGTGGGGACTGCTCCTTTCCATTGGCGCGGCCCTGGGATTCATCATCCTGTGGCCGTTGCGCCGCCTGCGTCAGCGCCGGGAGAAAGCGGCCGGGCAGGCGGCGGAGCAGCCTTCGTCGGACCGGAAGTAGCATGGGGTTGTTCGACC
>JAJYKH010000273.1 GCA_021788685.1 Deltaproteobacteria bacterium
GGCTCAATGGCGGCCTGGTCCAGGACCGGGGTCCCGCCCCCGGGCCGCGGGGCTCCGGGGGCGGGCGCGGGCCGGCCGGCGCCGGTGGTGAGATCGGGCGGCAGCTCGGCCAGAAACGGCGAGAGGGTGCCCCTGGCCATCATCCGGTCGGGGGTCATCACTTCCCGCGGGTAGAGGAGGTAGAGCTGCTTCCGGGCCCGGGTGGCGGCCACGTAGAGGAGGCGCCGCTCCTCTTCCCGCTCCTCGGGCGAAACCGCCTGGGCCGAGGGGAACTTGCCCTCGGCCAGGTGGATGATGAAGACCGTGTCCCACTCCAGCCCCTTGGCGGAGTGGACGGTGGAGAGGACCAGCCGGTCCCCGGGCTCGGCGTGGCTCCCGTCCATTGCCGATTCGGGCGGATCCAGGGCGGTGTCGTCGATGAAGGACTGGAGGTCGCCGTAGCCGGCGAGAATCGCCCGCAGCTGCTCCAGGTCCCGGCTGCGCTTCGGATAGTCGTCGTGGTAGATCCGCTCGAAAACGGGCTGGTAGTAGGCCAGCACCCGCTCCAGCTGCTCGGCCGGGGCGAGGCCCGGCTCGGTCAGGCCGTGGAGCATGGTGGCCAGGTCGATGAGCCCCTGCCGCCAGCTCTTCCCGGCCGGGTAGTCGATCAGGAAGGTGAGCGGCTCCTCGGCCGCCTTGATCCGGTCGAGGAGACTGCTCGCCGTCTTGGGGCCCACCTTGTCGATGAGGAGCAGGATGCGGTTCCAGGAGAGGTGGTCCCGGGGATTGGCGGTCACCCGCAGGTAGGAGAGCACGTCCTTGATGTGGGCCGACTCGGTGAGCTTCTGGCCGCCCCGCTTCTCGAACGGCAGCTGCCGGTTGGCCAGCTCCAGCTCCAGCTTGTAGGAGTGGAACCCGGAGCGGAAGAGCACCGCCATCTCTCGCAGGGGAAGCCCCTCCTTGTGCAGCTCCCGGATCTTTTCCGCCACGAAGCGGGCCTGCTCCCCCTCGTCCCGGGCGGCGTAGATCGCCGGCTTTTCCCCGCCCTCGATCCGGCTGTAAAGGGTCTTGGTGTACTTTTCCGCCGCCTTGTCGATGACCGCGTTGGTCACCGCCAGGATGGCCTGGGTGCTCCGGTAGTTCTCCTCCAGCCGGATGATCCGGGTGCCGGGGAAGAGCTTCGGGAAATCCATGATGTTCCGGAAGTCCGCCCCGCGGAAGCTGTAAATGGACTGGGAGTCGTCGCCCACCACCATGACGTTGTCGTGGGCATGGGCCAGCAGCCGGACGATCTCGGCCTGGATGCGGTTGGTGTCCTGGTACTCGTCCACCATGATGTGGGTGAAGCGGCGGCTCATCTGCTCCCGGATCTCGGGGATCTCCAGCACCCGCTTCCAGTTGACCAGCAGATCGTCATAGTCCATCAGCCCGTGCTCGAGCTTGAACTGCCGGTAATGGCCCCGGAGGAGGCGCAGGTCGGGGAGAAACTCCAGCAGATGGGGGTACTCCTCCTCCAGGATGGCTTCGAGGGAGAGGGACTTGTTCACCGCCCGGCTCATGGTGTCCGCCACCATCTTCTTCGACGGGAAGCGCTTCCCCTCCCCGCCCAGGTTGAGGGAGGACTTGAGGAGGTTCACGATCCCTTCGGCATCGGCCCGGTCGAGGATGGTAAAATTGGGCTCATAGCCCAGGTGGCGGCCGTAGCGCCGGAGCATGAGGTTGGCCACCGCATGGAAGGTGCCGCCCAGCACCCGCTGGCAGGACTGGTCCACCAGGGAGGCGGCCCGGGCGAGCATTTCCTGGGCGGCCTTGCGGGTGAAGGTGAGGAGGAGGATGCTCTCCGGGGCGATCCCCTGCTCCAGGAGGTGGGCCATCCGGTAGACCAGGGTCCGGGTCTTGCCGCTGCCGGCGCCCGCGATCACCAGCACCGGCCCGTTGACGGTGGTGGCCGCTTCGAGCTGGGCGGGGTTGAGCTCCCGCGGGTTGACCCGGGAGGGAGCGGAGGCGGCGGCTTTCTGGTCAGGGAAAAGGGAGCGCTGCATGGGGTCGGAATCTAGCACAGGGGGCCACCGGCCGCAAGCGGATGCCTTTGCAGGTACCCGGATTAGCTGCCGTTTTGGGTTTGACGATGCGGCCGCTTCATTGTAAGCTCTGCGACTGCATTTGTTCGTCTTTCAATAGCTTCTCAGGGAGCACGCCGTGTCAGGAAAGGATTGCCACCAGATCTTCACCCCGGAGGTTCTCGCCGGGATCTTCCCCCCCGAACGGGCCGACCAGTTCTTCGAGGCCCTTTTCGGCGATGCCTCGGAAGGGGCCTACGACATCACCCTGGTCTTCCGGGAGTGCCGGGAGGCGGAAAACCGGCTCCAGTTCGAGCTCCAGCTGCACGAGCGGCCGGGGAAATGCCTCGCCTGCAACCTCACCTACGGCCTGCCCGAGGTCTTCTCCCGCCATCCCCTCCTCGACTTCAAGGGGGTGGCCCGAGAGCTGGCGGCCCGCCTCGGCGCCACCTGCAAGGAGTGGCGGCTGGGGACCACCCAGAGCCGCAGCCGGCAGCTCCACGTCGTTCCCTTCACGATCATCCTCGCCTGAGCAAGAGCTGCTTAATGCAACGCCGCTAGCCGATCGAAGTGGCGGCCCACGTCCTCGGGCCGGTGGGCGTCGGAGCCGGCGGCAAGCGGAATACCCTGCTCGACCGCCCGGGCGATGAGGGGAACGGCAGGAAAGGGTTCCCCCCGCAGGGGAAAACCCGAGGTATTCACCTCCAGGGCCATGTTCCGGCGGCGCACCGCCCCGAGGATCTCCTCGATCTGCCGGTGGTGGCCCTCGGTGAAGCGCACATCGGGAAGGTGGCGGAGGACCGCATCCAGGTGGCAGACCACGTCACCGGGGAGGCTGGTGACCGCCTCCAGGACCCCGGCCAGGTAGGCATCCACCACCTTTTCGACCCCTGCCGCCGCAAGGGCCTCCAGGTTTTCCTGCCGTTTGCTCACCACGTTGTAATGGCGGCCGCCGATCTCCAGGAAATGGTAGGAGAGACCGATCCGGTCCCATCGGCGGCGGCCGAGGAAGGCCGCGATCTCCTGCCTCTTCCGGGGGTTGTAGCCCGCCTCCACCCCAAGGCCGATCTCGATTCGCCCCTGGTACTTTGCCTGCAGGCGCAGGCCTTCGGCATGATAGAAAGCGAAATCCTCCTCGGACAGCCAAGTGGGCTCGAAATAGGTGATCCCCGCCTCCAGGTGCTCGAGGAAAATGATCCGGCGCAGGCCCCGGCCCAGGGCCGCTTCCACGTACTCCTCCATGGTGCCGCGGGCGTGGTGGCAGAGGAAGGTGTGGACGTGGCCGTCGGTGGCGGTATCGATCTGCATGGTCTTCGGAGGTCAGCGGTCAGGAACCCAAGGGCTCCGCACCAAAAAAAAGGGCACGTCCGGAGACGTGCCCGACAATGATGAAGCTTGAGAGGCTCAGGCGTTTCCTTTCGGGAAGAAGTGCAGCACCCCGTCGATGTCCGAGGTGTCGCAGAAATCCCCCATGCCCAGATCCATGAACTGCTCGACGCCGTCGATCTTGACCGTATAGGTCTGGCCGTCGGGCAGGTGATAGACCACGGTGTGCACCTTGGTCATATCAATGGACTGTGAAAAAAAATTCATGTAACGATCTCCTGTGGTGCTCTTCGGGATGATCCTCTGATCGCGTGAATCGCTCATCTTCTGTTCACCTCGAAAACCGCGGCCTGCGTTGATTTGAAAAGCCCCGGTTGATGTTAATATTAGTCCATTCTGCCTCTTTGGCAAGGGGATTCCGGCCGTCCTCAATAGGTTTTCCGGACCAGGACCTCCCGCGGCTTGGACCCGTCGGACGGCCCCACCACCCCTTCCCGTTCCATGATCTCGATCATCCGCGCCGCCCGGTTGTACCCCACCCGCAGCCGCCGCTGGACCATGGAGATGGAGGCCTGGCCGGTCTCGCAGACCAGGGCCACCGCCTCGTCGTACTTCTCGTCGTATTCGCCGTCGCCCCCGTCCTCGTCGCCCTCCTCGCTTTCCACTTCCTGGAGGACCGACTCGTCATAGCGGGCGGTGCCCTGCTCCTTGAGGAAATTGACGATGCGCCCGGTTTCCTTCTCGGAAATGTAGGCGCCGTGGATGCGCTGGAGCTTGGCCGCTCCAGGGAGGGAGAAGAGCATGTCGCCCGCCCCCAGCAGGTGCTCGGCGCCGCCCGCGTCGAGGATGGTCCGGGAGTCGATCTTGGAGGAGACCTTGAAGGAGATGCGGGTGGGGAAGTTGGCCTTGATGAGGCCGGTGAGCACGTCCACCGAGGGCCGCTGGGTGGCGAGGATCAGGTGCATGCCCGCGGCGCGGGCCATCTGCGCCAGCCGGGCCA
>JAJYKH010000274.1 GCA_021788685.1 Deltaproteobacteria bacterium
ATGGCCCAGCCGTTTCTGGGCGGTGGGTCCCACTCTCACCGAATCGATCTTCGAGGGCGGCCTGCGCCGCGCGCTGACCGAAGAGGCCCGGGCGGCTTATGACGCCAATGTGGCCTTCTATCGCCAGACCGTGCTTGCCGCGTTCGGGGAGGTGGAGGACAACCTGGCCACCCTTCGCATCCTGGAGAAAGAATCCCGCGTGCAGGAGGCAGCGGTGAAGGCATCCCAAAAGGCGGTAACGGTCATCTCGAACCAATATAAGGCGGGCATTGTCTCTTATCTGAATGTCATCAACTCTCAAACGGCAGAGCTGGTAAATGAAAAGGCCGCAGCCCAGATCATGGGCAACCGGCTGACTGCCGCCGTCCTCCTCATCAAAGCCCTCGGCGGCGGGTGGGACGTTTCGGCCCTGGGGATGAATCCCGCGATGACTCCTGTTACTGACGGTAAGTGAATGCATTTCACGTTTTTTTCTTCCCGCGATCTCCTTTTTTGAAACCTTCTCTTCCGCAGAGGCAACTCTCTTATCAAGAGCCCATCGGCTTTGCTCCTGTTTTGAGGCCGCGACAGCCAACTATCGAAGACGCGTGCTGCGAGCGGGTATCAGGAATGGATCCTTCCGGACTTGGCCCTGCATCGTTTCATGGCGCTCCTGCATCTGTCGCGGCCTCAAAGCAGAAGCCCAAACTGGATGGGAAGAAGGTGACGCCGTGGATGAAGGGGCACTTTGGCGGGATCCCGGTATCGGAAGCGGATGGTCCGGAACTGCCGCGGGGAAATGCCGGGGCGAGGCGTACCGCATGCACTCATCGCGCTCTGAGCCACGCACCATGACTCCAGGAGCAGGGAGTGCTCACGACGAGGCCATGGGCCCGGGCGAGGATTCGGAAATCGTCCATCGCGTGGTGGCGGGAGACGTCAATGCCTTCGAGATCCTGGTCAAGCGGTATCGCGGACTGGTCTTTGGCATCGCGCTGCGATACGTCCCCGCGGACAGGGCCGAGGATGTCGCCCAGGAGGCGTTCATTGCGGCCTTTCGATCGCTGGGGACCTTTTCGCACGCGAGCTTGTTCCGCCACTGGCTCTCGGGGATCACGGTGAGGTGCTGTTACGGGTTCTGGCGACAGCATTATCGTCGGAAGGAGCAGATCCTGTCGAGTCTTTCGGAGGATTCGAAGGACTGGCTGGATGACGTCTTGAGCGCCGCGTCGAGCGATGCCTTCGAGCGGGAGGTCGCGCGGAAGGAGGCCGGAGAGATTTTGGGCCATGCCCTCGGTCAATTGTCGGCCAAGGATCGGATGGTGGTCGCCATGGTCCATCTGGAAGGGCTTTCGATGAATGAGGCTGCCGCCCGGCTCGGGTGGAGCTCAATGGCGGTCAAGGTGCGCGCCCACCGGTCCAGGCAAAAGCTCAGGCGGGTTATTACGAGGCTGCTGCAGGCGAACCGAGACAGATGAGGTGGACCATGGACAACAAGCTTCGGAACGATATGCGAAAGGTGGAGGAGGCCCTTGCCCGTTTTCACCGGAGGCCCATTGATGCCGATCCCGGGGATTTCTGGCAGGCGCGGGTGATGTCGCTCCTCCTGAAGGAGGGTCAGGCGGCTTCCGCGACGGGGAAAAAGAACCGGCCGCCTGGCAGAGTGGCCTGGCGGTTTGCCATGGCCGCTTCCCTTGCGGCCGTGCTGATGGTCGGCTATGCCGTGCAGACGGACATGAAGGCCCAGGATGAGGTGGCTGAGCTCAGCATCACAGCCCCGTCTGCTCTCGATATCGCCACCGCTTTCGGGGTATTGCGGGTGGGGGAGGAGCTATGAAAAAGGTCAAGCTGTGGGCCGCCTTGGCAGTCCTGTTTTTTTCGGGGATCGCCATCGGGGTGTCGGGCGCCTGGATCTATTGGGAGCACAGTACCCTGGGATACCTCTGCGGCCGGGGACCCCATCCGGAGAAGGTCGTCCTGCGGAAGCTCAGCCGGGATCTCGATCTGAACGATGTCCAAAAAAAAGACGTCGAGAGGGTCCTCTGCCAGACCCATTCCGAATTGATGGCGCTGAGGAATCGTTATCGGCCGGAAAAGCGGCGAATCATTGAGCAAAGCGCCGCCACCATCCGGGCAGGGCTTTCCGCCGACCAGCAGAAAAAATTCGATGTGCTTCTCGCGAAGATAAGGGCCTTCGAAGCGAAAAAGGAGGCTTCCCTTCATCGGGACGATGGCCATCCATCGATGTCAAGCAATTGAAAGGTGAACTGGCCCTTCAGGGCAAGGTCGGACTGGGCCGCACAGTCGATGCGAATGGAAGTGGGATGTGGAGCTTCTTCGAAACGTGAGGTCAATAGGATGAAACGGACAAACATGAAAAAGTTGCTGGAGGCAGCCGTCGCGGCGACGGTGCTGTTGGGCGTGACTGCGATGGCGCATGCCCATCCGTACTGGCACCGCGGTTTCCATGGCCATGGCGGCTGGGGCGGTCGGGTCTTTTTAAATTTCGGGCCGTACTGGGATCCATTCTGGTACCCGCCGCCGCCCCGTTACGTCTATCCCCCGCCGGTCATCGTAGCGCCGGCTCCGCCGCCGACTACCTATGTTCAGCCTTCTCCCCCCCCGGCCGAAACTTACTGGTACTACTGTACCTCGCCGCAGGGTTATTACCCGTACGTCAAGGAGTGTCCGCAGGGGTGGATGAAGGTGGTACCCCAGGCGCCGCCCCGCTGATCAAGGAGCAAGATGATGAAGATGAAGACACGAAGTTTGGCCATGCTTTCCGTGCTCTTCTTGCTGGGGGGGTGCGCCACTCTCCCCAACGGGCCGAGCGTGCTGGTCCTTCCGGGCACGGGCAAGGGTTTCGAGCAGTTCCAGACCGATAACCTGGTCTGCCGGCAGTATGCCCGCGAGCAAGTGGGGATCGCCCCCCAGCAGGCCGCCCGGCAAAGCACCCTTGAGACCGCCGGGGTAGGTGCCCTGCTGGGGACCGCCATCGGGGCGGCGGCGGGGCATGGACGGGGAGCGGTTATCGGCGCGGCCGGCGGAGCCCTGGCCGGGGCGGCCGTTGGCTCTGGCGCGGGCGCCGCATCCGCCGAGGATGCGCAGCAGCGTTACGACAATGCCTATATGCAATGCATGTATGCCAAGGGCAACCAGATCCCGATGGCGGGTGAAAGCTCAGGGGCTTACCCGCCTCCGCCCCCTCCGCCGAGTGGAGGCCCTTATGCTCCTCCGCCCCCCGGGCCTGGTCAGTCCTATCCGCCTCCCGGCACGCCGCCGCCACCCGGGGTGGCTCCGCCAGGCTGAAACGGAAAGGCAGCGGGTTGCGTAATCAATTGGTGTCAACTATTGCCGACCGACCCCATTCTGCAAAAAAGATGCACCATGCGAGGACAAAGAGTTTCCAGGTAATCAGTAATTGCTGATTACCTGGAAATAAATTCCTGCAATTCCAGCATATGCCCGGCAACAAGTGCCTACTGTTTTGGCGGTGGTCGGCGTATATTGACTATGTGCTGACCGCCAACAGCACCGCCTGTTTCATAACATACTGTTTTAGAAATAAATTTAAATCATAAATAAATCATGGCTCAAGATTCAAGCTGGCTCAAGATTTGCACACTTTGTAATCTGAAGTGCTATCTGCGGAGCAGCTAAGCATAATAATTCAGAATTCCTATGAAGGAGGAAGTATGTCAATTTCAGAGCTTCAGAACAGCACATACCTTGCGCAAATAATCCAATCGAGCCAATCGAGCAATATCGACCAAAACATCGGCGATGGAGATGGGGGCAATGACCCCAGTAGCGTATCCAGCGTGGGCCAAAGATCGGGCGGGGGCCTCGTTTCGGCAATTGACCAAGCCCTTGTACAAGCGGGAATTTCTGCGCCAGTGGGGATGGCGAGCGGCAGCCCCGGCACTTCGACGGCATCCGACCAGAATGCCCAGGAGGCCCTGCAAGCCTTCATGCAGAATTTGTTCGCGGCCTTGCAATCGGCAGGAGGACAGGCCGCGGGTGATGGTTCAGCGGGTTCAGGCAGTTCTGCAGTCTCTGGCGCCTCGGTACATGGACATCATCATCACCATGGCGGAGGGCATGGCAGGTTGCAGGCCTCGATGCAAACGCTGATCCAGCAGCTTTCCGCATCAGACTCAAGTTCCTCGAATTCCAGCTCCACCGATACAGCCCTGCAACAGAGCTACCAGAACTTGCTCAGTGCGCAGGGAGCTTCCGGCAATCAGACGTCGCTGCCGAGCTTCTTGCGATCAATTTCGCAGAACTTACGAGGGGCCGGCACGATGGGGAACGTTATCGATACCCAAGGTTAGGAACCTGCCATACTTGCAGGATGGGTGTCAGCGTGTCGAGGGTCATGG
>JAJYKH010000008.1 GCA_021788685.1 Deltaproteobacteria bacterium
GGTAGCGCCGGTTCTCCCAGCGGGAGATGGTATCGGTCGTGACCCCCACGGCGGTGGCCACATAGAGCTGGGTCAGGCCCTTGGCCTCCCGCAGCCGGCGGATCGCCTCGCCGTCGATTTTTACGATGGCGACGCCGCCGTTTGGATGCAGATCGTTGGTCGTCATGTCGATTCCGGGGATGCGGGACCGCCCGCATCAACGCATCCTAACAAAAACCGTCCCAAATCGAAAATCAAAAATCCCGGATCAACAATCCGAAGCGGCCAGCACCTCCTCCTGCCCATGGGCAAGCTGCACCCGGACGAGGGCGGCGAGGAGGCGGGGAAAATCGGCCGCGGAGACCAGCGCGACCAGCTCCACGGGCCCGGCGGCGGGCAGACCTAGCTCGGCGGCTCCTTTGCGGGCCTTGGGGTCGACGAAGGGGTACCACTCGCCCCATACCACCTGCGCCTCCCGGAAGAAGATGTCCGCCCCCACCTCGCCGATCCCCTTGAATTCCATCAGCAGCTGCCGCTCCCGGGCGGGCTCCCGGCCGGCCGCATCCCGCAGGCGCCGCAGGTCGCCGCCGTAGCGGGCAAGCAGCAGCCCGGCAGTTTCCCCGAGCATCCGGGATGTCCGTTCGTCGTAGCGGGCGTAGCCGGAACGGTTCAGGACCCGGGTCCGCTCCGCCCAAGTGGCGGCCGCCATCTTGGCCGCCGTGGTCCAGCCTTGCACGGCCAGGGCGCGGGCGGCCGCGGTGGCGATCCGGGCGCTGATCCGGGCGCTGAACAGGAGAGAGGCGCAGAGCAGGCGAAAAAGGGGCGAGGGGGTGCTGCGGGCAAGGGGGATGCTCAGCTCCTCGGCAAAGGTCGTGCCGTAACGGGCGAGAAGAACATCCACGATTTGCCGCTGGGAGGCCATCCGTGGGCTCATTGCGCATCCTGGCCCAGGATGCGCCTCGGGATGCGGGACAGGCGGCTTCTGACGAAGATACCTCGGAGGACCTCAGCGCCTGATCGCCGAGTCGAGGGTGAGGACCCGGAGGCCGCCGGTGCTCAGCCGCCGCAGCCGATATTCGCCGAAAGTCTTCTCCTCGGCGCCGCCCAGGAAATCTTCGCACTGGGTGCAGCCTTCGATTGGACACCAGCGGGGCTGCGCCTCGGCGAGCTGGTGCGCGGAAATGGTGCCGTCCGGGTTGACCGTGAGGTCAACCGAGGTGCCGTGGGCCTCGTTGGTCAGGGTGATGCGCATGCAGAACCTCCTCGGCTTGGGGGATGATCTGGGGAGATGCGGGGAATGGCCTAACAGCAAGATGGCCCCGCCTGCTCAATCGTAACCAATCACAGGGGAAGAGCCCCCGATAGCTGCACCATCTCTTATTTATAATAAGCGGTTGCAGGGTGCCGCAGATCCGCGAAAGTTCCGGCATGCGTGAAAATGGGTCCGGACTTCCGAAGCCTGCCTTGGTGGCAAGGGCGACGGAAGTGGACCATCGGCAGCAGTGCCGACACAAAGAGAGGCGGTGACCGCTTACGCTCAATCGCTGCAGCCGCAGCTGTCCAGCTCCTCCCGGCAGGCGGCGCAGAGCCAGAGGCCCCGCTCCCAGGCCATGTCGGCCTCCGGCCTCCCGCACTGGTCGCAACAAACCGCCTCTTGCCCGGGGGCGGTTGCCTCTTCCCTCTTTTCCTGGCTCGGCATGGCTTCATGCTAGCCGCTGCCGCTCCGGCGGTCAATCAGAAGGCCGGCTGGGCCTCCCGGGTGTAGCTGCCCACGTGGCGGGCCTTGTGCTCCTTCAGGATGACCGCCGCGTCCGGAGCCCGGGCGTCGTCCGTCTTTACCCAGAACACCACTCCGCCTCCCTTGAGCGCGGCCAGGCAGTCGGCGGCCACTTCCGGAGGGAGGCCGAAATGCTCCAGGGTGGGCTCCAGCCCCTCGGACCGGGATTCCGCCAGAGAGGCCGTTTTCGCTATGGTGGTGGCCTCGGCGCCTGCGGCGAGCACGCTCCCGGCGTCCGGGACGTCCAGAGGCCGTTGCCCGGCCAGGATCCGGTCCAGACCGGGCTTGAGCTCGGTGGCCAGCACGTTGGCCCGCCCCATCCGGCCGCGCAGCCACTCCCGGACCACGTAATCCTGGACGATGGCGTTCATGCTTTCCGGCCGGAAACGGCGGTCGAGCAGGAGGGATACCGCTTCCCGGGCCTCTTCGTAAGTGTGAAAGAGTCCGAAGATTGCTTCCATGGGTGGGCTCTCCTGGGGCAAAGGGGATTGGCTTTTCTTCAGTATAGCAGAGGAAGGCGGCCGGGGTGCAACTGTGAGCCAGGCGCAGCTGTTGCCCTGCCGCTCCGGGGCGGCATATCATTGTAAGGAGGAACCCCACGGGCCGAAAACCAGCCACCGGAGGCGGATATTATGGAAATCTACGAAGCCCTCATGCGGGAGAACGGAAAAATCCTGGCCGCCCTCGACCGGCTGGAGAACACGACCGCCCACCGGCCGGAGGCGCGAAGCGAGCGGTTCCGGGAGCTGCACAGCCATGTCAGGGTGGAGAGAAAGCTTGCCGAGGACCAGCTCTACCCGCTGCTGCTCGCGAGCCCGAAGGCGCTGCCCCTCCTGCGCCGCGGCCATGATGAAAACCGGGAGATCGAGGAGCTGCTGGCGCAGCTGGCCGCAGCCGATCCCGGGGAGTCCCGAACCCGCTACCTGCTGGAGAGCCTGGCCAGCCTGGTGCAGCGTCACGTGGAATGGGAGGAGCACGAGCTCTTCCCGCTGGCCCGCGCGGTGATCTCCCCCGAGCACGCCGCCCTGCTGGGCGAGGCGGCGGCCGGCGAGCAGGTGGAGCTCTATCACCGGTTCCTGGAGGAGTAGGGGAAGGACGGCCGGCGGCCCGGGCATGGAGCGGGAAGGAGTCCAGCGCCCTTCAGCGGCGGGCCACCCTCGTTTGGGGCTCCACGTCCCCGAACTCGGCCCGGCAGGAGGTGACCATCGCCTCGAACTGGGCCATTTCGCGGGCCGGCACCGGGGCGGCCTGGGGCATTTTCACTTGTTGCGGATCCACGGGCACGCCGTGATTGTACAGGCGGAATCAGAGGTGCGGCCCGGTGGCGAGGCCGGTGCTGCCCACATAGCCGATCACCTGCCCCTGGACCAGCTTCTTGCCGTCCTGCATGCCCTGGGCGAACCCTCGCATGTGAAGGTAGAGGCTTTCGTAACCGCCCCTGTGCCGGATTTTGATGAAGTTGCCGTTGTATCGGGTGTAGCCGATCTTGGTGATGATGCCGTCGGCCACGGTCTTGATGGGGGTGCCGGGGGGCGCGGCGTAGTCGATGGCCGGATGGGCCCGCCAGGTCTTGAGGATCGGGTGGAAGCGGCGCATTGTGAAGCCCGAGGAGATGCGGCAGAAGGAAAGCGGGGCCATCAGGAAGGCCTTGTGGAGGTTGTTGCCCTTGGCGTCATAATAGGAGGCGGCGCCGTCGTGCTCGAACCGGAAGGCCTGGTAGGTGGTGCCCTGGTTGACGAACTCCGCGGCCAGCACCTTGCCGTAGCCGGCGGGCTTGCCGTCCCGGAACCGCTTCTCGACCAGGATCTGGAAGGTGTCGCCCCGGCGCAGGTCGCGGATGAAGTCAATGTCCCAGGCGAAGATATCGCCCAGGGCCTTGGCCAGCTCGGGCTGCTCGCCGACAGCCGCCATGGCGTCGAAGAGATTGTTGTCCACGGTGCCCCGGACCACCTCCCGGGAAACCTGGTAGGGAATGGGCTCCCGGGTGACCCCGAACCCGTCCTCGTTCCGGCAGATGATCAGCTGCTCATCGGCATCGATGTCGTACTCGAACCGCTCGAAGCCGTTCTCGTGGATGGACAGGCGGTATTTCTGGCCGGCCCCCAGGCGGGAGAGGGGGAAGACCATGCGGCACTGCTCGGCCAGTTGGTTGATCTCCCCGGGGCTCAGATAGCCGTCAAACAGCTGGGCGGCCGTTTCCCCCTGGGCGATGCGGTCTTCGATGACTTCCCGCCCCGGCTGGGCGGGTCCGCTGGTATCCGCCACGGGCGGGTCGTCTTTCAGCAGGACATTCTCGATCTCCTCCTCCGCCGGATCGCGGGTCAGGAGCAGAAAGGCGACCACGCAGCCCACGAGGAGCAGGGCAACGGGAATATACCATTTCACATGCAAACGCGGCATGGGACCTCCCTTGGCGGGGAAAGCGATCAGCCCGGGGGGCAGGCTCATCACGTCATCGATTCGGAACCGGCGAGGCGGGAAACCGCAGCGGCTCTGCTTCAGACCGAGGCGGGGCGAAAAATGAATCCGGCGGCGGGGTTGCGCCTTCCGCCCTCAGCGCCGCATTCTACGGGGGGGGCGGACGTTTGTCCAGTGGCGAAATGGCTGCGGAATCGCGCTGGTTGGCAGGAACGGCAAAGAATCAGAACGAAAACGGAATGATGGAGACAACGGAAAAAAATGGCGGCAACGGCGGGGGCAACGGTGAGCCAGGACAAAAACAGGAGTCGCGGCCCCCTGGTGGTCTTCACCCTCGACGGGGGCCGGTATGCCCTCCGCCTGGAGAGCGTGGAGCGGGTCCTCCCCACGGTGGCGGTCACCCCCCTGCCGAAGGCGCCGGCCATCGTGACGGGAATCATCAATCTCGCGGGGAGGATTCTGCCGGTGCTCGACATCCGCCGCCGGTTCGGCCTGCCCCCCAGGGAACCGGGCCTGTACGACCACCTGATCGTCGCGCATACCGCCAGGAGGACGGTGACGCTGGCAGTGGACAAATCGCAGGGGGTGCTCGGCATTCCCGCGGAGGCGGCCGTTCCCCGGGAAGAGATCCTCCCCCGTGTGGAGTACCTGGAAGGGGTGGTCAAGCTCGGCGGCGGCCTCATCCTCATCCACGACCTCGAGACGTTTCTCTCCCTCGACGAGGAGCGCTCGCTCGCGGCCGCCCTCGAAGGCAGGGAAAGCTGATGGCGGAGCTGCCCGCGAGCATGCTCCGCAGCCTGAGCGAGCTCTTGGCCCGGCGGATGGGGCTCCACTTTCCGGAGCGGCGGTGGCGCGACCTGGAAAAGGGGTTCCTGGCCGCCCTTCCGGACCTCGGCTGCGAGGGGCCCCAGGAGTGCTTCGAACGGCTGCTGGCCGCCGATCTCTCCAAGACACAGATCGAGATCCTCGCCAGCCGCCTCACGGTGGGCGAGACCTACTTCTTCCGGGATCAGCCGAGCTTCGCCGCCCTCGAAGGCGCCATTCTCCCGGAGCTGATCCGGAGGCGGGAGGGAAACCGCCGGCTGCGGCTCTGGTCGGCGGGCTGCGCCACCGGGGAAGAGCCCTATTCGCTCGCGATCCTGCTCCGGCGGCTGCTCTCCGGGCCCGCGGGCTGGAATGTCACCATCCTCGCCACCGACATCAATCCCCACTTTCTCGAAAAGGCCCGGGAGGCGGTTTACGGCGACTGGTCCTTCCGCGACTGTCCCTCCTGGATAAAAAACCGGTATTTCGAGCCGGCGGCGGAAGAACGCCACCGGCTCCGGCAGGAAATCAGGGAACTGGTGACCTTTTCCTACCTCAACCTCGCCGAGGACGTGTATCCCTCGCTCGCCAGCAACACCACCGGCATGGACCTGATCCTCTGCCGCAACGTCCTCATGTACTTTTCCGAGGAAACCAGGCGGCGGGTGGTCCGCAACCTCCACCGCTGCCTGGTGGCGGACGGCTTTCTCCTGGTGAGCGCCACGGAGATTTCCCATGCGCTCTTTGCCCGCTTCACGCCCATGGTCCACGCGGGGACCACCTTTTACCGGAAGGACGGGGAAGGGCTAGGCGGAGCCCGGGAACCGGCCGCCCCTCCCCTTCCCGGTGCGGCATCTCCCCTTCCCGAACCCTCCTGCGGCCTTCCGGAAAACCCGACGGCAGCCGGAGGGCACGTCCCCCTGCCGGAGGCGGCCGTGCCGCCTCCGTCTCCCGGGCCGCCCGGCGCCGCCCGGAAACCGGAGCCGGGGGCCGCTTCCCTTCTCGACGAGGTGCGCGCCCTTCTCGGGCAGGGCCGGTATGCCGAGGCCGTCGAGGCGATGCGGGAGAGGATGGGAAACGAAGACCAGGCCGCCGTCGCCGCCATGCTCGCCCGGGCTTACGCCAACCTGGGACTGATGGTGGAAGCCCTGGCCTGGGGCCGGCAGGCGGCGGCTGCCGACAAGATGAATCCGGCCCTCCATTACCTGGTGGCCATGATCGAGCAGGAAAACGGCCTCCAGGAGGAAGCGGCGGCGTCGCTGCGGAAGGCGGTCTACCTCGACGGCCATTTCGTCCTGGCCCATTTCGCCCTGGGGAACCTCGCCCTGCGGCGGGGTCGGCGGGCGGAGGCGCGGCGGCATTTCCGCAACGCCCTCTCCCTCCTGGCCGCGTACGGCCAGGATGAGGCCGTGCCCGAATCGGAAGGGGTCACCGCCGGCCGGATGGGGATGATCATCAGGGGAATGATTGAAGGGATGGAGCCGTCATGAGGAAACCGAAGGCCGGCCGGCCGGAAAAGCCCCCGGTGGACTGGCAGGAGATGCACCGGCGCCTGGAGGCGGCACGGGAGCGGCTGGCCCGGGGATGGAGCCCGCCGCCCGGTGAGCGGCAGCGCCTCCTCGCGGCGCGGGCCCGGGCGCTGGCCCAGGAGGCGGCCCCCCCAAAGGCGGGGCACGAGATCGAGATGGTGGAGCTCCTCCTGGACCGGGAGCGCTACGGGGTGGAATCACCCCTGGTGAACGAGGTCGTGCCGCTCCGGGAGCACACGCCGATTCCCTGCACGCCGGCCTTTGTCCTCGGCATCGTCAACATCCGCGGGCGCATCGTCTCCCTCCTCGACCTCAAGAAGTTTTTCGGGCTGCCGGAGAAAGGGCTTGCCGACCGGAACCGGGTGGTCGTCCTCAGAGGGGAAGGCATGGAATTCGGGCTCCTGGCCGATGCGGTCCTCGGCACCCGCCGGCTCCTTCTGGAGGAGCTGCAGCCCGGCCTGCCCACCCTGACCGGGGTCCGTGGGGAGTATCTCAAGGGCATCGCCGCCGACGGCGCCATTTTGCTCGATGCCCGGAAAATGCTGACCGACCGGGCCATGGTCGTCCGGGAGGAAGTCGGCTGATTCGCGGGCCGAAGGAGGAACGTCGATGAAGTGGTTTCTGAATCTCAGCACCAGAAAGAAGCTCATGCTCGGCTTCGGGCTGATGGTCCTGTTTCTGTTGGCGATCATGGCCCTTGGCTATGGAGGCATCGAAAGGATCCAAAGCTCGCAGCAGCAGATCTACGACCGGTATTTCGCGTATGCCATGGCCCTCAAGGATGTCCGCGCCGACGAGTACGCCGTCCGGGAGGACCTGCTGGCCGTTTCGCTGGCCAGGGACCCCGCCTCCCAGGACCTCCGGTTCCGGGACATCCAGGAGCGGAGCCGGCAGATCACCCAATCCCTGGCGTTCCTCCGAAAGGGGCTTTCGAATTACCCGGACCTTTCGCCCCAGCTCCAGCAATTCAATGCCGTGCGCACCGAATTCGTGTCGGTCCGGGACCGGCAGATCGTCCCCCTCCTCAAGGCGGGGAAAGTCCAGGAGGCGCAGCGGCTCACCTTGGGGGAGCAGCAGCAGCGAAACGAGCGGCTCGATGCGCTGAGCGCCGACCTGATCGACGGCGTCGAAGGCCTGATCAAGGGGAATATCAGGGCTTCCGAGCAGCAGATCGCGGAGCTCCTCGCCTTTTTTGCCGCGATCGGCCTGCTGGCCCTCGCCGCCGCCGCCTTCATGATCTCCCTCATGAACAGGGCCATCGCCGGGCCGCTGGGCCGGCTGGCGGGGATTGCCGAGGCCATCTCGGTCGGCAGCCTGGAAGCCACCGTCCGGGAGGGGGAGAGAAGGGACGAGGTGGGCGACCTGGCGCAGTCGTTCTCCCGCATGATCCTCTACCTGCGCGGCATGGCCGAGGTGGCCGAGCGGATTGCGGCCGGCGACATCAGCGTGCAGCCGAAGCCCCTGTCGGAGCGGGACACCCTGGGCCAGGCCGTGGCCCGCATGGCGGAGAGCCTGCGGCAGATGACCCGGGAGATCCAGGAATCGGTGAGCGTGCTCGCCTCCGCGGCAAGCGAGATCATGTCCTCCACCAGCGAGGTGGCCTCCAGCGTGAGCGAGACGGCTACCGCCGTCAACCAGACCACCTCGACCCTGGAAGAGGTGAAGCAGACCACGATGGTGTCGGACGACAAGGCGCAGTACGTCTCCCAAACCGCCCAGCGGGCGGCCCAGGTCTCCCTCGACGGGTCGAATGCCGTCGAGGAGACCATCGAGAAGATGGACGCGATCCGGGAGCAGATGGAGGCGATCGCCGGCAGCATCATGAAGCTGAGCGACCAGAGCCAAGCCATCGGCGAGATCATCGCCACGGTGAACGATTTGGCGGAGCAGTCCAACCTCCTGGCGGTGAACGCCGCTATCGAGGCCGCCAAGGCAGGGGAGCACGGCAAGGGGTTCGCGGTGGTCGCCCAGGAGGTGAAAAGCCTGGCGGAGCAGTCCAAGGCGGCCACCGCCCAGGTCAGGACCATCCTGAACGACATTCAGAAGGCCACCGGCGCGGCGGTGCTCGCCGCCGAGCAGGGCAGCAAGTCGGTGGAGGCCGGGGTCAAGCAGTCCGAGCAGGCAGGAGAGTCCATCAAGACCCTGGGCGCGAGCATCGCCGAGGCCGCCCAGGCGGCGGCCCAGATCACGGCCTCCAGCCGCCAGCAGCTCACCGGGGTGGAGCAGATCATCACCGCCATGGACAACATCCGGCAGGCCAGCGAGCAAAACGTCGCGGGCACCAGGCAGTCGGAGACCGCGGCCCATGGCCTCCACGACCTGGGGCAGAAGCTGAAGCAGCTGGTGGGCCGATACCGGGTTTGATCGCTGATGGGAAGCATGGACGAGGCCTTTCGCAGGAAGCTGTTCGCGACCTTCAAGATCGAGGCGGCCGAGCACATCGAAGCCGTCGCCGCCGGACTGCGCGAGCTGAGAGGGGCTCCGGGCGGGGCGCCCCCGGCTGAGGTCATCGAACGGCTGTTCCGCGAGATCCACAGCATGAAGGGGGCGGCACGGACGGTCAACATGACCCACATCGAAGGGGTCTGCCGGGCCATGGAAAACATCTTCGCCGCCCTCAAGCGGCAGGAGATCCAGCCGGCCCCCGAGCTCTTGGCCGTGCTCCAGCAAGCCCTGGCCAGCCTGGTCCGGACCCTCCAGGATACCGGCCTCGAGCCGGAGCCGGCCCATGTTGCCTCCCTCCGGGACCTGGCGGAAGCCCTGGACGAAACGGCCGGGGGCCGGGGGCCGGCCGCCGCCCGGGAAACTGCCCCGGCCGGGGAAGGGGTGTCGCCCGCGGCCGATGTCTCCTCCCTCACCGCCGGCACCATCCGGATCGGGAAGGAGCGGCTGGACCGGCTCCTGCTGCAGGCCGAGGAGATGATCGCGGCCAAGCTGGTGCTCGGCCAGCACCTCGCCGACCTGCGCCAGCTCGGCAGCGCGGTGGCGGCGATGAAGAAGGGGTGGGACCGGCTCGGCCGGGACCGGAAGGCGGCGGCCCGGTTTTTTCTCACCGTGGAAAAGGAATCATCCGCCGCGGCATCGATGCGCCGGCTCCTCCAGCTGCTCGAAGAGCAGGCGGCCGCGGCCGCCGGGCTCCACCACCGGCTGGCCGAAGCGGCCGCGGCCGCCGAGCGGGACCGGCGGTCCGTCGCCGCCCTGGTGGACAACCTCCTCGAAGACGCCAAGTCGGCCTCCATGCAGCCCTTTTCGGCCCTTACCGGCCAAATGCCCGGCATGGTCGAGGAGCTCGGCCGCCAGGAGGGCAAAGAAGTGGAGCTGCGCATCCGCGGCGCGGCAATCGAGATCGACCGGCGCATCCTGGAGGAGCTGAAGGACCCGTTCGTTCACCTGCTGCGCAACGCGGTGGACCACGGGATCGAGCCGCCCGCCGCGCGCAGGGAGGCGGGAAAGCCGCCGGCCGGCCGGATCACCATC
Organism: Deltaproteobacteria bacterium; assembly: GCA_021788685.1. GTDB lineage: Bacteria > Desulfobacterota > Desulfobulbia > Desulfobulbales > UBA5123 > JAJYKH01. Next base: position 9,985 of record JAJYKH010000008.1, read on the forward strand.
GACGTCCAGCCGCTGGCCGGGAAGAAGATCGCCGTCCGGGTGGAAGACGACGGCGCCGGCCTCGATCCGGAGCGCATCCGGAGCGGGGCGGTAGCAGGCGGCCTCCTGACTGCGGAAAAGGCGGCGGCCCTCTCCCCGGAGGAGATCCCCGCGCTCATCTTCCGCTCCGGTCTGAGCACCAGCCGGATCGTCACCGACATCTCCGGGCGGGGGCTGGGGCTCGCCATCCTCCAGGATAAAGTGGAGAAGCTGGGAGGGGCCGTTTCCTGTCAGTCGACGCTGGGAGGGGGGACCCGTTTTCTCATGACCCTGCCCTTGAGCCTGGCCACCCTCCGCGGGGTGCTCGTCAGGATCGGCGAGGGGCTGTTCGTCATCCCCTCGCTCACCCTGGAGCGGGTGGTGCGGGTCCGGCGCGAGGAGATCCGGACGGTGGAAAACCGGGAAACCATCTCCCTGGCGGGGCAGTCCCTGCCCCTGGTGCCGCTCCGCGACGTCCTGGAGCTGGGACCGGACCCCGCCCCCCGGGGAAAGAGCGTCCGGGCGGTGGTGCTGGGGAGCGGCCGGGAGCGCATCGCCTTCATCGTGGACGAGGTCCGGCAAGAGCAGGAGATCCTGATCAAGGACCTGGGCCTGCAGCTGCAGCGGGTGCGGAACGTCGCCGGCTCCACCATCCTGGGCTCCGGCCAGGTGGTGCCGGTGCTCAACGCCGCCGATCTCATGAAATCGGCGCGGCGGCGGGAGTGGACCCCGCCGCCGGCCGCGGCCGCCGTGGAGGAGGTACGGCGGAAATCGATCCTGGTGGTGGAGGATTCCATCACCGCCCGCAGCCTGCTCAAGTCCATCCTGGAGGGGGCGGGGTACCTGGTGACCACCGCAGTGGACGGCCTGGACGGGCTCACCGCCATCCGGAGCGGCCACTTCGACCTGGTGGTGTCCGACGTGGACATGCCGCGAATGAATGGCTTCGAGCTCACCGCCAGAATCCGGGGGGACCGGCGGTTCGCGGAGCTGCCGGTCATCCTGGTCACCGCCCTCGAATCTCAGGAAGACCGGGAGCGGGGCATCGACGTCGGCGCCGACGCTTACATCGTCAAGAGCAGCTTCGATCAGAGCAACCTTCTGGGAACCATCGGGAGGCTGCTGTGATCCGGGTGCTGGTGGTGGACGACTCCCCGGGCGCGCTCCGGTATCTCAGCGGCCTGCTGGCGTCCGACCCCGAGCTGGCAGTGGTCGGCACCGCCCGCGACGGGGAAGAGGCGGTGGCGGCCGTGGCGGCGCGAAAACCCGACGTGGTGATCATGGACATCCTCATGCCCAAGATGGACGGCCTGCAGGCCACCCGGCGGATCATGGAGACCCGGCCGGTGCCCATCGTCATCGTCAGCTCCAACTGGACCGCCAAGGAGGTGGACACCACCTTCCGGGCCTTGGAGGCGGGGGCCCTGGACCTGGTGGAAAAGCCCCCGGGGCCCGGCCACCCGGACCACGAGCGCACGGCGCGGGCGCTCCTGCAGACGGTGAAGCTGATGGCCGCGGTCAAGGTGGTGACCCGCTGGCCCGACCGGAAGAAGGCGGCGCCGGCCGTTGCCGCCAAGGTAGCGCTCCCCCGCCCGGGCCGGATGGAGGTCGTGGCGGTGGGAGCCTCCACCGGCGGCCCCCTCGTCCTCCAGACCATCCTGTCGCGCCTGCCCGCCTCCTATCCCCTGCCCCTGCTCGTGGTCCAGCACATGGCGGCCGGCTTCACCCAGGGCCTGATCGAGTGGCTCGCCGAAACCAGCGGGCCGCGCCTTCTCTTCGCCCGCCCGGGCGAGCGGCCCCGGGCCGGCCACGTTTATTTCGCCCCCGACGGGTTTTTCCTGGGGGTGGACCGGGGCGGGGCGATCTCCCTCACCCCGGCCGGGGATATTGGCCAGCACCGGTCGATCTCTCATCTGTTCCGGACCGTGGCCGAAGCCTACGGCCCGCGGGCTGCGGGGGTGCTCCTCACCGGCATGGGCCGGGATGGGGCGCCGGAGCTGAAAATGCTGAAGGAGCGGGGGGCGACCACCATCATCCAGGACGAGGCGAGCTCGGCGGTGTTCGGCATGCCCGGCGCCGCCTTGGAGCTGGGCGCCGCCGGATACGTGCTGCCCCCGGAGAGAATCGCCCGGGCGCTGCTGGACCTGGGAACCGCGGCTCAGAGGTGATGGCCTTACAAAAAGTCGCCGGAATCGTTTGACCGTCATTTTGGCGCAGGCCGGACAAGCGCTTGCGTTTAAGCGCCCGAAGGGGCGGCCCGCAGGGCGAGCGCAGCGATAATCCTTTCTTTTCAGAATGTTATAATGTGCAAAACCCCGACCTGCGCCGGGGTGACGACTTTTTGCGAATTGTCGGAGGTGGATTGACATGCAGAGCGACCGGAACAGGCCGGAACGGAAACGGCTGGAGATCCTCATCGTCGAAGACAGCGCCACCCAGGCCGAGCGGCTGGATTACACACTGACCCACCGCGACTTCGCCACCCTGCGGGCGAAAAACGGCAGGGAGGCCCTGGAGATGCTGGACGAGCACCGGCCCGACATCGTGATCAGCGATATCATGATGCCGGAGATGGACGGCTTCACCCTCTGCCGCCGGATCAAGGAAAGCGAAAAGACCGGCGGCCTTCCGGTGATCCTCCTCACCGCCCTCTCCGATCCGGAAGATGTCCTGAAGGGGCTCGAAAGCGGCGCCGACGGCTTCGTCACCAAGCCGTACGACGAAACGTATCTCCTGGAGCGGGTCCGGCGGGTCCTCGCCCTTCCGCCGGCTCCGCCCGCGGAGGCGGCGGAGCTGGATTTCAATGGCCGGACTTACCGGATTGCGGCTGGCCGCCGCCGGATCCTCGACCTGCTCATCTCCACCTACGAAACGGCGGTGGCGAAGAACCGGCAGCTGGAGGCGGCCCGGCGGGAGCTGGAGACCCTCAACCGCCGCCTGGAGGAGAAGGTGCGGGAGCGGACCAGGTCGCTCGAAAAGGAGATCGAGGAGCGGAAGCGGGCCGAGGCGGCGGTCCGCACCCTCAACACCGAGCTGGAGGACAAGGTCCGGGAGCGGACCGGCCAACTGGAAACCGCCAACCAAAAGCTGCGGCAGAGCCTGGCCGAGCGGCAGCGGGCGGACGCCGAGCGGGAGCGGCTGCTGGCGGACCTGGCCCGCTCGAATCAGGAGTTGGAGCAGTTCGCCTACATCGCCTCCCATGACCTCCAGACCCCGCTCCGGGCCGTGTCGGGTTTCCTCGACCTGCTGTCCCGCCGGTACCACGGCCGGCTCGGCCGCGAGGCGGACGAGTTCATCGCTTATGCCGTGGACGGCGCCCGGCGGATGCACCAGCTCATCGAGGACATCCTCGCCTACTCCCGGGTGGGCACCCGCGGCACGCCCTTCGCCCCCGTGGACTGCGGGAAGGCGCTCGCCCGGGCCCTCGCCAACCTCCGGCCGGAGATCGGGGAGAGCGGGGGGGAGATCGAAAAAGGGGAGCTGCCCACCGTGAGCGGCGACGAAAGCCAGCTCGTGCAGCTGTTCCAGAACCTCGTGGGCAACGCCCTCAAGTACCGGAAGGAATCGGAGCCGCCCCGCATCCGGGTGACCGCCATCCCCGGCCCGGAGGAATTCCTCTTTGCCGTGGAGGACAACGGGATCGGCCTCGAACCGCGGTTCGCCGAGCGGATCTTCCAGATTTTCCAGCGCCTCCACACCAGCGGCGAGTACTCGGGAACCGGCATCGGGCTCGCCATCTGCAAGAAGATCGTGGAGCGCCACGGGGGCCGCATCTGGGTGGAGTCGGAGCCGGGCCAGGGCGCCACCTTCCGCTTCACCCTGCCCCGCCGGTAGCTCTTTGGTGAGGGGCAAAGCCCCGGCCCCGGCGGGAAGGGAAAATCTGGGCACGGCGGCCGCCCTGGGGCCGACAAACCGGGCGGGCTGGTGTATAATGGCCTCCCGACTACCATTCCAGGAGAAGGACATGCGGGTCCTCAAGGATCTCTTCGCCAAAAACCGGGCCTGGGCGGAAAATATCCGGAACAGCCGGCCCGACTTCTTCTCCCGGCTTGCCGCCCAGCAGTCGCCGCAGTACTTCTGGATCGGCTGCTCCGACAGCCGGGTGCCGGCCAATCAGATCGTGGACCTCCTGCCGGGGGAGATCTTCGTCCACCGCAACATCGCCAACGTGGTGGTCCACACCGACCTCAACTGCCTGTCGGTCCTCCAGTACGCGGTGGAGGTGCTCAGGGTGAAGCACATCATCGTCTGCGGCCATTACGGCTGCGGCGGGGTGGCGGCGGCCATGGAGAACCGCGAGCACGGGCTCATCGACAACTGGCTCCGCCACATCAAGGACGTCTACAGGCTCCACCGGGCGGAAATCGACCTTCTGCCCAAGGACCAGAGGGCCGACCGCCTCTGTGAGCTGAACGTCGTCGAGCAGGTCGCCAACGTCTGCCACACGACCATCGTCCAGAACGCCTGGAATAAGGGGCGGGAGCTTGCCGTCCACGGCTGGATCTACCGGGTGGACAACGGCATCCTGAAAGACCTGGAAGTCTGCGTCACCGGGGTGGACCAGATCGCCGCCATCCACCAGGTGCGATGACCGCGCGGGCTTGGCGCTTCGGGCGATTTTATTCCCGCAGGTCGAGCAGGACCTTGAGGGCGCCGGGCGCTGCAGCGAAGGCTTCCACCGCCCGGGCCAGGGGATAGGTGCCCGCGATGAGCGGCCGGACCGCCACCTGGCGGGCGGCCAGGGCGCGGAGGGCCGGTCCGAAGGGGCCGCAGCGGGAGCCCAGGAGGGTGATCTCGTTGAGCACGAGAGGGGTGGGATCGAGCACCGGCGGCCCGGCCACCGTGCTCTTCAGCACCAGGGTGCCCCGGGGCCGGACCAGGGTCAGGGCCTGGCGGAGGCCCGCCGCCGAGCCGGTGGCCTCCACCACCGTCTCGAAGGCGGCCCCGGCGGACAGCTCGCCCGAAAGCAGGGTGGCGATCCCCCGGCCCCCGGCGATGGCGAGCTTCTCCGGGTGGCGGCCGAGGAGGGTCACCGCCGCGCCCCCCAGACGGAGCACCTGGGCCAGAAGGAGGCCCAGGCGGCCATCGCCCATGACCAGGACTTCCGCCGAGGGGCGCAGGTGGAGTTGCTCGGGGACTTCGAAGGCGGCGGCCAGCGGCTCCGTGAAGACCGCCTCCTCGTCGGCCACCCCCTCCGGCACCGGATGGAGATTGGCCACCGGCAGGGCGAGATAGTCGGCGAATGCCCCGTCCTTGCTCAGGATTCCCAGCACCCGCCGGTCCGGGCAGTGGTTCCCGAGCCCCCGGCGGCAGAAGCCGCACTTTCCGCAGCCCAGGTTGATCTCCCCCACCACCCGCCGGCCGACGAGCCCCGCTTCGGGGCCGTTCACCTCTTCCACGACCCCCACGAACTCGTGGCCGGGGACCCCCCGGAACCGGAGGTAGCCCCTGGCGAGCTCCAGGTCGGTGCCGCAGATGCCGGCGAGGAGCACCCGCACCAGGGCCTCCCCCGGCGCAGGCCGCGGCCGGGGATAATCGGCCGCCAGCCGCAGCCCCCCGTCGAGGACCAGCGCCCGCATGCTTGCTGCCCGGTTTCCCTTCCTGGTCATGGCATTCTCTCCGTTCTTTTCCCCGCCCGTTCTCCCGGCAGGCTGACCGGCCGCTCCCGCCTGGGCCCTCTGCGACTCTTGTGTCCACACCTCCGGGGAAAACGACAGCGGTTGGCAACCCTTACCACGGAACCCGCCTGGATGCCAAGTCCCCTTCCCGCCTCCGGGCTCGCCCTGTTTGGCGGCCGCAAGGAGTTCCTTGCCATTCTTTTCGCAAGATTTTTTGCAAGCACCGCGGAGAGATGTAATATGAGGCCGTTTCGGGTCACGGACAGAACCCCTTCATCCCATCGGCATGCTGAACCATCTCCGGAAGAGAAACTACCTCGCGGGCCTCGCCCTGCTGGCGGTCACCGCCATCGGCACCTCCGGCTACTACCTCCTGGGGTGGATGGCGGCCGGGCGGCCGCAGTGGCCGGTGGCCGACTGCTTCTACATGACCATGATCACCCTCACCACCGTGGGCTTCGGGGAGGTGATCGACTTGGCCGCAGTGCCCGGGGCGAGGATGTTCACGATCTTCATCCTGCTGAGCGGCCTGGGGGTGGCCGCCTACTTCGTTTCCAACCTCACTGCCTTCCTGGTGGAAGGGGAGCTCACGAACGTTTTCTGGAGAAAAAAGATGGACAAGCGCATCCGGGGCCTTGCCAACCACATCATCGTCTGCGGGGTGGGGCGGGTCGGCTTCTACATCATCCAGGAGCTGCACCGGGCCCGGATGGACTTCATCGCGATCGACACCGACGAGCAGCGGCTCAAGGCGGTCCAGGCCCATCTCGGGGAGTTCCCGGCGGTGGTGGGCGACGCCACCCATGCCCGCTTCCTGCAGGCTGCGGGGCTGGAGCGGGCCAGGGGGGTCATTTCCGCCTTGAGCGACGACAAGGACAACCTGTGCGTGGTGGTGACCTGCCGGCAGCTGAAACCGGGCGTGCATCTCATCTCGAGCTGCAAGGAGGCGGAGTTCGCGGGCAAGCTGGAGCTGATCGGCGCCGAGGTGGTGACCCCCAACTCCATCGGCGGGATGCGGATCGCCTCCCAGATGATCCGGCCCCGGGTGGTCCACTACCTCGATCTCATGCTCCGGGACAGCAATTGCGTGGTCCGGATCGAAGACCTCCCGGTCCCCGCCGGGTCGGCCCTCGCGGGCAAGCCGCTCGACCGCATCGACTTCGGGGAGCTCAAAAAGCTCCTCATCCTGGCCGTCATCCGGGAGGGACTCCCGGAGCCGATCTACAACCCGGAGCGCTCCATGGTCCTCCAGGAGGGGGACACCCTGGTGGTGCAGGCCGATGTGGACACCCTGGCGCGGTTCCGGCGGGGGCACGGATGTTGATGAGCTGGCAGCGGTCAGCCGTCAGCAGTCACCAGTCAGCCGCCCCTCTCTCTCGGAACGAGGACAGCGTGAGGGTGATTTTCATCCCCGGGCTCCCAAACCCAAACAGCCGCATATCCACTTCCCGGACCCTGCCTCGAAATTGATTTTGCTTGAGCTGAAAGCTGACCGCTTCCCTTGACCTGCGTCAAGGCGCGGCCCTCTTCCCTTCGGCTATTCTTCCGGGGAAAGGTCCAAATCCTGTGGAGGTGAAGCCATGAAATGGAGCGAGCAGGCGGAAGCGGCCCTGCGGAAGGTGCCGTTTTTCGTGCGCAAGCGGGTGCGCAAACGGGTGGAGGAGGAGGCGGTTGCCGCCGGGGCCCGCGAGGTGACCATCGAGCATGTCGTCCGCTGCCAGCAGCGGTTCATGAAGAACCAGGAAGAGGATGTCCGGGGCTTTCAGGTGGAGACCTGCTTCGGCCCGGGGGGCTGCCCGAACAGCGTGGGTCCCGACCCGGAGCTGGCCCGGAGGATCGAGGAGCACCTTGCCGGCCTCGACCTGAAGGGGGAGCTCAAGAAACGGGTCAAGGGTCTCCTCAAGATGCACCACGAATTCCGGGTCTCCGTCTCCGACTGCCCCAACGGCTGCTCCCGCCCCCAGATCGTGGATGTGGGGCTCCTGGGGGCCCTGCGGCCGGAGGTGACCGGGGAGGATTGCAGCGGCTGCGGGGCGTGCGTGGCGGCCTGCCGGGAGGAGGCGATCACCCTCCGGGAAACGGGGCCGGTCATCGCCATGTACGAGTGCCTGGCCTGCGGCCAATGCGCCAAGGCCTGCCCCACCGGCACCCTCGCGGCGGGCCGGCGCGGCTACCGGATCCTGGTCGGCGGCAAGCTCGGCCGCCATCCCCAGCTCGGCCGCGAGCTGCCCGGGATCTTCACGGCCGAGGAGGCCCTCGAAACGGTCAAGCGGTGCGCGGCCCATTTCCTCGCCCACAACCGGGAGGGGGAGCGGTTCGGGGAGATCCTCCAGCGGACCGGCTACCATGAGCTGGGCAGGGGGAAGTAGCAGCCGGGCCGCACCTGCCCCCCGTCTCCGGACCCCGCCCTCAGTCCCCTTCCCAATCCAGGTCCTTCTCCCCGGGAGCGGCCGCCAGCCAGGCGGCCGCGATCTCCCGCGCCCGTTCGAAATCCGTTTCTGCCACCAGGAGCACCCCCCAGCCGTACTGGCGCTGGAAGATGCCGTCGTAGGCGGTGTCGTGAAAGGAGCGGAGCAGTGCCCGGATGCCGTGCTCCGCCAGCACCGCCTGGAGCGCCAAGGCCTCGGCCTCGTTTGTCGGGATGAGCAATTTTTTCATCGCGAATCACAGAGGCGGCTCAGGCGGCCGCCATGTCGCCCTCGCCGGTTATAGCACCCGTTCGCCGTTGCCAACAGAATTATCCGGCGCGGCGATCCGGTTGAGGCCGTCGAGGTACGCCCTGGCGCTCGCCTCGAGGATGTCGGTAGAGGTGCCTCGGCCCATGACGGCGCGGCCTTCCAGGTCGAGCAGCACGGTCACCGTGCCCAGGGCCTCGGTGCCGCCGGTCACCGCCTCGATTTCATAACGCTCCAGGCGGGGGGCCGTCCCGACGGCGGCGGCGATCGCCTTATAGACCGCGTCCACCGGCCCGTCGCCGCGCCCCTCCCCGGTGAGCGTGGCCTCTCCGCGCCGCAGCCGCACCCGGGCGGCCGGGGCGGTGCCGGTTTCGCTTTCCACCCGGAGGTATTCGAGCCGGTAGGTTTCGGGGGTGGGCCGGATCTCGTCCCCCACCAGGGCCAGCAGGTCATCGTCGGTCACCTCCCGCTTCCGGTCGGCCACCTGGAGGAACCGCTGGTAGAGCTGCTCCAGCTCGCCGTCCGCAAGCACCTTGCCCAGCTCGGTGAGCCGGTGACGCAGCCCGTGGCGGCCGGTGCGGGCGGTGAGCACCACCCGGGCCGCCTCCATGCCCACGTCCTCGGGTCGCATGATCTCGTAGGTGTCCCGGCTCTTGAGCACGCCGTCCACGTGGATGCCCGAGCTGTGGGCGAAGGCGTTGCGGCCCACCACCGGCTTGTTGGGGGGCACCCGCATCCCCAGGGCCTCGGCCACCATCCGGCTGGTGCGGCAGAGCTCCCGGCTGTCGATCCCGGTGGTCAGCGCGAAGAAGTCCTTCCGGGTGCGCAGGGCCATCACCACCTCTTCCAGGGCGGCGTTCCCGGCCCGCTCGCCGATCCCGTTGATGGTGCATTCCACCTGCCGGGCGCCGCCGGCCACCCCTGCCAGGGTGTTGGCGACCGCTATCCCGAGGTCGTTGTGGCAGTGGACGCTGAGCACCACCCCGGCGGGCAGGAGCCCGCGAAGCCGGGCAATGAGCTGCCCGTACTGCTGGGGGACGCTGTAGCCGGTGGTGTCCGGGACGTTGATCACCGTGGCCCCGGCCTCGGCCACCGCGCTGAGCACCCGGGCGAGGTACTCCTGGTCGGTCCGCCCGGCGTCCTCGGCATAGAATTCCACTTCGTCGGCGAGGCTGGCGGCCTGGCGCACCGCCCCCACGGCCATGGCCAAGACCCGCTCCTTCTTCTCGGCCAGGGTGCAGCCGTAGCGCTCGTCCCCGAACTTGCCGGCGATATGGATATCCGAAACCCCCAAGCCGGTGTGGATGCGGCTCCGCTGCGCCCGGGCGAGCGCCCGGCCGCAGGCCTCGATGTCCGCGGCCACCGCCCGGCTCAGGCCGCAGATCACCGGTGCCCGGACCTCGGAGGCGATCAGCTCCACGGCGGCGAAGTCCTCGGGCGAAGAGCAGGGAAAGCCCGCCTCGATGACGTCCACTCCCAAACGGGCGAGCTGCTCGGCGATCATGAGCTTTTCCCGCCGCCCCAGCCGGGACCCGGCCGCCTGTTCCCCGTCGCGCAGGGTGGTGTCGAACACCGCCACCGATTCGTGTGTCTCCATGGTTGACCTCCTTTCCCTTGGCCCTGAAAATGAAAAAAGCCCGCTGCGGCAGGGCTCCGCGGCGGGCTTTTTCGGATTGGCTGGTTTACGATTCGATCAGCGCATCCGTCCTCCCGCCGGCGGGCAAAGCCCGGCCCCGAGGCCCAGAAGCCCCGTAAGGAGGAGAAGCAGCGCGCTGCCGTCCGCCATCGGCGCACCTCCGCCCAGCCGTGCAGGAGTCACGGGCGAGGCGGCGGATTGGGAGGGGACGGGACGGATCATGGCTAAAAATTTCTTGAAGAGTATCGGTAAAGGGTTAATTTGAGAGTACCGGCCGCACCCCGGCCTTGTCAAGGCGCATCTGCCGGTCCACCGCGAGAGAGTGGTTGGCTGAATGCTGACCGCTGAGAGCTGATTGCTTTTTCTAGGCAATCCAAACCCCAGGAGGGTATAAGGGGGAAAACCCTACTTTTCCGGAGCCCCTCGTGCCCAAGAAACCGCCCTCGCCCCGGCGCCCGGCCGGCAAGGTCCCGCCGCGGGCCGCTGCCGCCCCGGCCGGCCCCGCATTCGCCGCTTTGCTCAAATCGGTGACCGCGCCGCCGGCCCGGCCGGTCCCGGCCGCGACCACGGCCTCGGCGCCCCTCGCCCATCTCGACTATCCGGCCGAGCTCAAGGCCAAGGAGGAGGGGCTTCGCCTGTTCTGGAAAAACCACCGGCTCCCCGGCTCGCCCGAGCCGCTCGTCCCCTCCCCCCGGCCGCGCGGCTACCGCACCACCTCGAAGCGGCGGGCGGTGCTGCGGGGGAGCACCCTCTATTTTCTTTTCGGGGACCTCACCCTCAAGGCCCAGAACCGGCCGTTTGCCGATTCGCCCCTCGAACCGCCGGCCGACGCCAGGATCTACCGCTTCCTCCAGCAGAAGCTCTCGGAGCCCGCCTACCGGCTGGCGGCCGGGCACCTCAATTATCTCATCATCCGGGGGAGCCTGGCGGAGCGGGCGGTGATCTTCAACGTGGATGAGCTGAACGGCCCCCTGGTCCGCAAGCTCAAGCTCCTGGCCGAGCACCTCCGGAAACTGCCGGAGCCCCCGGTCGCGGCCTTCGTCTACCACGACCCCACCCAATCGGATTACTATTTCGAGGCCCGGCGGCCCGACGGCCTGGGGTTCAAGCGGCTCTACGGCCCGGACCAGCTCACCGCCACCTTCGCGGGCTGCCGGTACAAATTCCACCCGACTTCGTTCTCCCAGGTGAACGAGGCCATGGTGGAGCCCATGCTGCGCCAGGCCGAGGCGCTGCTCGCCCCGGCCCCGGACGGCCGCCTCCTCGACCTCTACTGCGGCTACGGCCTGTTCAGCCTGTTCCTTGCCCCCCGCTACCGGGAGGTGCTGGGGATCGACGCCGAGGGGCCATCCATCCGGGCGGCCATTGGGAACGCGAAGCTGAACCCGGACGGCCGCCGCGCCCGCTTCCTCGCCCGCCGGATCACCGCCGAGCTAATCGCCGAAGAGCTGCCGCCCGCCCCCGGCCCGGAAACCACCCTCCTCGACCCGCCCCGCCAAGGCCCCCAGCCCGGCGTCATCCCCGCTCTCTGTGAGCGCCAGCCCCGCCAAGTCCTCCACATCTTCTGCGGTGTCGACCAGATCCCCGCCTCGGTCAAGGAGTGGCAGGCTGGGGGGTATCAGGTT